>LKUH01000092.1 GCA_001412425.1 Candidatus Cloacimonas sp. SDB | reverse complement strand
AATCTGAGCGCAGCAGAGGGTATTTATAATTTTTTCCAATTAAATAATGTAAACAGAAGCTCAATGATCTACGGGATCGGTGGTGGAATAACCACAGATATTGCGGCTTTTGCAGCCAGTACCTATATGCGGGGCTGCAGACTCAGTTTAGTGCCAACGACTTTTTTAGCTATGATCGATTCAACTATTGGCGGTAAAACAGCACTAAATTATAAGGGAATTAAAAATAATCTGGGAACCTTTTATCCAGCAGAGAAAGTTCATGTCTGCCCAAATTTTCTTTCTACTCTTCCGGAAAATGAGTTGAGGAACGGATGGGCTGAAGCAATCAAAATATCACTCATCGGGAAAACTGATCTTTATGAAGAAATATTGAATTCTAACCGGAAAATTTCTGACAGTATCATAGCCAGAGCAATTGATCTAAAGCTAAGACTTTGTAATATTGATCCGGAAGATAAGCAGGAAAGACGGATTTTGAACCTGGGGCATACATTTGGGCATATTATCGAAAAATTAACAGATTTTTCTACACCCCATGGGATGGCAGTTTCCCTGGGAATAAGAGCAGCTGCTCAACTTAGTTTTCAGGAAGGTTATTTGACTGCTGCAGAAGTTAAGAAAATTACCAGGGTATTAGATTATTTCAAGTTCCCATCTTTCATAGCAATTAAGCAGGATCTTATCTCTCAGGAGCAGTTTAAGCAGATATTACATCTGGATAAAAAATCTTCCTATAAAAATAAAAAAATTGAAATAAATCTAATTGTGTTCGAAGGATTTCAAAAAGCAGTTCAAAAAGTTTTCCCTCTGGAAAAAATATACCAGGTGATCCAGGAACTGATCAAACCAATTTAGTTATGCAATCTTTTGTGGGAAAAAAGAGTAATGTTCAAATATTCCAAATAAAATTTGGCAGAAGCTGAAATTAGAGATAAAGAGGTTGGATGAAAAATAATAAATTTGTAGTCATCTTAGCAGCTGTACTGGCAATGTTCTTCTGGGGCTACAGTTTTGTCTGGTACAAAATAGCATACTTATACTACAAACCTTTTACTGTGATTTTTTTCCGTCTTATTTTCTCAGTCATGTTATTAATAATCTTTCTAAAATTGAAAGGGAAAAGGGATAAGGTAGCCCAAAAAGACCTGCTACGTTTGATGATAATGGCATTCTGCGAACCTTTCTGCTATTTTATCGGAGAAGGTCTGGGTATGTATTATGTTTCTTCAACAGTGGGAGCCATAATTATTGCCACAATTCCCTTATTCACTCCCTTCTTTGCCTATAGATACCTCCAGGAAAAAATCCATTTTTCATTGATCCTGGGCTTGTTAACTTCTTTTGTCGGAGTGTTTCTTATCGTTCAGGGAGATTATGACGGCTCCAATTCCCTTAAAGGCATATTGCTCCTGGTTTTTGCAGTAATCTCAGCAGTTGTTTACGGTATTCTTCTGAAAAAAATGTCTCATAAATATTCCGCCTTCACGATTGTAAAATATCAGAATATTTTTGGTCTGATCTATTTTGTCCCCCTTTTTCTGATTTGGGAATTGAACCATTTTCTGCAAGCGGATCACCAGCTGGCAGGAATAGCGGTAATATTTCAGATGGCTCTTTTTGCTTCAACTTTAGCTTTCGTATTTATTACCTATGTAATTAAAAATATTGGTATGAGCAGAACAAATTTGTTTACCAATCTGATCCCGGTGTTTACTGCTGTAATAGCCTATATTGTACTAAAAGAACAGTTCTCGCCGCTGAAAATTCTGGGTATCATAATCGTGATTTCCGGACTTATGATATCTGAAGTCAGGAATTTAAATAAATTCCGGAAAAAGAGATTCGTGTTCCGGGAAGTGATTAAGAATTCATAATTTATTTGACAACTGATAATTCTGTCATTATCAAGCTTACGGATAAAAAATTTTCCAAAAGGAGCCAAAATGCTGAAACAGAAGATATTACGGATATTGAACATTTTACTTTTTCTCGATTTTCTGGTAGTTTTGATCGCTCAACTTGTTTATCAGTTCCATCCTGAACTGAACGGTGAAGAAAGCGTATTGAAATTTCATGCTACAGGCGGTTATATTTTCGCAATTCTGGTGGTAATTCATTTAATATTGAATTTTTCCTGGGTCAAGACAGCGTATTTCAAAAAAAAGAAAGAAATAGGAGGCAGTATGTT
>LKUH01000091.1 GCA_001412425.1 Candidatus Cloacimonas sp. SDB | reverse complement strand
AATTGATCCGGTTTCCCCCCGCTGTTATCAAGGAAAACAAAATAATTTCTTGCTGCTATTGGTTTTTAACCAGATTTATCAGTATTTTGTTTAGTTTTTTTACTTTAATTTGAAATAGTTTTTGCTAAAGATTCACCAAATTTGTAGCATTTTAATTTTGCTTCTTCATCCGGATTCCATTTTGCCTTAGCAGGTTCAGAGACTATTTCAAAACCAGCCTCTTTTAACATTTTTTGAATTACTACCGGAGATTCACCGCTCCAACCGTAAGTACCAAAAGCTGCTGCCTGTTTATTTTGAAACCTGAGACCTTTAATTTCTTCCATTAAACCAGCCAGACCAGTAAGAATACCTTTATTCACAGTTGGAGATCCTACCAGAATGAGTTTTGATTTAAAGATTTCAGTTATAATATCGTTCTTATCGCTGTGAGCTGCATTAAAAAGTTTAACGTTAAGTTTAGGAGCTGTCTCTGTAATTCCTCTGGCGATATTTTCAGCCATTATCCGTGTACCATTCCACATTGTATCATAGACAATTGTAACCTGATCTTCCTGATAGCCATCTGCCCAGAGAAGATATTTTTCCACAATCTGACCGGGATTATCTCTCCAGATGACACCGTGACTTGTACATATCATATCCAGAGGAAGGTTAAGATCAAGAAATTGCTGAATTTTCTGGATCACCAATTTGCTGAAGGGAGTAAGAATGTTAGCGTAGTATTTTAGACATTCAACCATAAGTTCATTCTGATCGACCAGATCGTTGAACAGGAATTCGTTGGCATAGTGTTGACCGAAGGCATCATTACTAAACAGGATATTATCTTCGGTAAGATATTCGAACATACTATCCGGCCAATGCAGCATTGGTGCTTCAACAAAGATTAGTTTTTTTCCATTTCCTATATCCAGAGTATCTCCGGTTTTTACAACTTTAAAATTCCAATCCTGATGATAATGACCCTTAATTGAGTCTAAAGCATTTTTTGTACAGTAGATTGGTTTATCAGGTATTTCTTTCATCAGTTCCGGAAGAGCTCCGCTGTGATCAATTTCAGCGTGATTGGCTATTATATAATCAATTTTCTGAAGATCAATCTCTTTTTTCAAATTCTCAACATATTCTTTCGCAAAAGGCTGCCAGACCGTATCAATAATTACATTTTTCTCCTCCTGGATCAAATAGGAATTGTAGGTAGACCCTTTATGGGTTGAATATTCATCCCCATGAAATTTCTTTAAATCCCAGTCCACCTTACCAATCCAGTAAACATTGTTTTTAACTAACTTTTTCATAATATCTCCTTTGTTTTTTTTGTTCTAAACATCACAAATTCTATAAAATATCACCACGAATCGAAACGATGCTTATTCGGGGCATTATTAGACGCCCGGATTTTTCCATCGCTTTCTGAACGATCCATTCAGTTCCGCTACAGCAGGGAACTTCCATGCGGACGCTAGTAAGTGATTTAATATTCCGATTTTTAAATATTTCCGCTAATTTTTCCACATACTTGTCGATATCTTTATCAAGCTTTGGACATAAATTAATAACTATTTTCCCTTTAACAAATCTTTCATGAAAATTCGCATAAGCAAAAGGAACACAATCAGCAGCTATAAGCAGTTCCGCATTTTCCAGATAGGGTGCATTGGCATTAATTAAATGAAGCTGCACAGGCCACTGACGCAATTCGGATTTTAATTCCCTAATAACATTTTCCGCTTGCGGTTTATCTCTTGTCAAAGATTGAGATGCTGCTCCCGGACAGCCACCAGAGGGGCATTCATCTTTAATAATTTGAGGAATGGGGAGACCCTTCTTCATTAAAATTGCAACTGCTTGGGCAAAATATTCTGTTTCTCCGTGATCCTGCAGGTGTTTTAGATGTGCTTTAATAGTATTTGGACCTGCTTTAATAATGTTCTCCATTACAAGTTCTTCACTATAAGGTTCAGCTTCTCTTTCTACTGTGTTAATGGCACCTTCCGGACATTCACCCAGACAGGCTCCCAAACCATCACAGAATAAATCACTTATCAGTCTGGCTTTACCGTCAATAATTTGTAAGGCTCCTTCAGGGCAGCCTGGAACACATAAACCACAACCGTTACATTTTTCTTCGTCAATCTCGATGATCTGTCTTTTCATTTTTTCCCCACATTATTGATAAATTTTGTTGCCTGGGTAGGTTTAGGAAGTTTCATAACCAGGACTCGTGCTTCCCTTTCAGTTTCATTATAAATACAATGGACAATATTTTTGGGGCTTTCAATTAAATCATCAGCCTTAACCTGGATTTTCTCCTCACCAACCAGAATTGCTGGATTACCTTCCAAAACATAAAAAGCAACGTCAACTGGTGTTATATGGGGCTTAAGACTTTCACCAGGTTTTAAATAAAGATGATTAATTACTCCATGTTCCTGATCGTACAGTTTATGGGATTTTATCCCATGAGGGTTATTATTTTCTGATAAATCACGGTAATTCCTGATATTCATTTTTTCTCCAATTCTTAATTATTTTTTTGAAGATCCCGAAGCTTCAAATTTTT
>LKUH01000090.1 GCA_001412425.1 Candidatus Cloacimonas sp. SDB | reverse complement strand
TTACGGGTAAGCAAGTAAAATAAGGCAATAATAAACCCCTTTAGGGGAAGCCAGAGAATGTATGCAGCTGAAGAAAATATCAGTAGGCGTTAGCCTTTGCCTGTAACAACCCTTATAGGGTTAGAGCAAACCACCCGCTGAGCGGGTGGTGCTGATTTTGCTTTTAATGAGACATTGATCTGCACAAATTTTCAGCCTGAAAAAGTTCAAGTGCACAAAAAACTGGCACATTTATAGTGGTAAAATGAAGTTAAGTGCTTTACATATAATTAGATAAGTAATTTGGAACACTTTGTGCCACTAGTATGATCAAATATTGTGAGGAGAGAAAAAATGAAAACAAAAATTTTATTGATCATAACCCTAATTCTGGCAGTTCATTCAGCTTTTGGAATTAATCTGCAAAGATCCAAAACTTACTCAAAAAATTCATTTTCCCAGAATCTTCAAGGCAGCAAATGTATTACCTCTGAAAATTTTAGAAATAGAAATCGCCATCAGAACCGCATGAAAATCAATCACAAGCTTAAAAAAGATAATAGGACAAGTTCACGCCAATACAATTCACAAGAAATTTTCAAAGCACACAAAAATAACCAGAAATCCAATTAAGGAGGTAAAATGAAAAAGATTATTTTAACACTCGTATTGATGTCAGCCTTTATTTCGGTAATTTTTGCCGGAACAGTACAGGGCTATGTAACTGATTTTGAAACAGGTGATCCAATTTACAACGCTAAAGTGCATTTTACAACCAATGACGGACAGCATATCTGTTTTGACGCCTATACAGATGAAAATGGTTTTTATTCCATGGACATTTTGAATGAAACCTACAATGGCAGAGCTTTAAAAGCCAGGGAATACAGGGTTACACTGATCGAAGATATCGAAATTGAAGAGGGTATAACCGTTATAGATTTTGAACTTATCCCTACTTCCGGAGCTAAAAATATGTTAAAAATTATGAATACAAATAGTATTCAAAATAGATAAAGGAGATAGAAAATGAGAAAACTTATCGCATTAATCATCATGCTGACAGCAATTACAACAGGTGTTTTTGCCTTAACCGTTCAGGGTACTGTTATGGACAGCGAAACCGGAGAAGGTATCGAAGGAGCTACTGTAAGATTTATTTACCTTCCAATGGCTGATAATGAAACCAGAGGAAATGGTAATGGCAACGGTAACGGACACGGTCAGGGTAATGGCGGAGGTAATGGTTTTAACGTATTTACAACTGTTACAGATGCTGAAGGAACTTATATCCTGGAAAATCTTTCGGAAGGAAACTATATTGCCATGGCAAGAAAAAAGACAGCCTATCCTTCTATTAGAATTGACGTTGAACTTACAGAAGACGCTGTAGTAGATTTTGAACTGGTTCCTGCTAGTTGTGAACCTCAGGGAAGATTTAATTTATTTATGGGAAGAAAATTGAAATAACCTGTTTTGAGATGGGGAGAGGATCACGGTCTTCTCCCTTCCTCAGATTAACAAAAAACTTGCAGGTCAAAGATCAATTTTAAAAAATGTTAATGTTAAAATTGCAAAATCAAAACCGAACAATAAAAAGCGGGGTTTAAAATGAAATGTTATATTATCTGTTTTCTTATATTTGTGATTTCAGCTTTTTTAACAGCCGATCCGGTTGATTCCTTAGATCAGGTTAATTCTGATAATGTACTTAATGACCAGATATCTGCTGAAGAAGGATCGGAAAAAGCTGAAGACATTTTCATCGATACCGATGGGGATGGCATTGATGATAATCGTACCTTCAGAGAAAGAGATCGTTTCTGGAGAAGAACCAGAATGATGTCAGAAAAAATGAAGCAAAGTGGTACCGGAAATTCTGAAGGCAATAAAAAATTCGGTAAGAAAGCCGGTAATAGCGGCGAGGGAAATGGTCCCGGACAAGGAAACAATCAAGGCAACGGAAATGGTTAATCTGGTGTGAAAGCCAATATAATATTAAGTTTATTTATCTTCCTTTTACCCTGTTTTTTTTTACTCTCAGCCCAGAATATCGTGATTTTTTCGGAAACAGAATGTGGAATAAACAGTCTGCACGAAAATAATAAAAGAGCTGAAGACAGAATAGAATTCAGCTTTAATACCTACTTCGATAAACCTGAGTTTACTATCCTGTTCGCCACCGAGATCCATAAATATTTTAACAATTATAATTCCCTTGATTATGATACATATTTATCAGTTGAAAATGAGTTCTTGGGTTTTTTACAATATTTTTATATAGATCT
>LKUH01000089.1 GCA_001412425.1 Candidatus Cloacimonas sp. SDB | reverse complement strand
AGCACTCATAGAATTAGATTGCTAAAAAAATAAAGGAGGGAATTATGGCAAAGCAGATTAAATTCAGTCACGATTCCAGAACCATCCTGAAAAAGGGTGTAGACAAACTTGCTGATGCAGTTAAGGTCACCTTGGGACCCAGAGGAAGAAATGTTGTTCTTGATAAAAAATTCGGTTCACCTACAATTACAAAAGATGGAGTTACCGTAGCAAAAGATATCGAGTTGGAAGATCCGTTTGAAAATATGGGAGCTCAACTGGTTAAAGAAGTCGCGGAAAAAACACACGATGTAGCCGGAGATGGTACTACGACCGCAACAATACTAACTCAGGCTATTATTGAAGAAGGACTTAAACATGTTACAGCCGGTGTGAATCCGATGTACTTGAAAAGAGGACTGGAAAAAGCAACCCAGGCTGTTGTAGAGGAAATTAAAAATCTCAGCAAAGATATTCCTGATAACAGATTTGAAGAGATCGCTCAGATAGCATCAATATCTGCCAACAACGACTTTGAAATCGGTAAAACTATTGCCGAAGCTATGCAGATTGTCGGTAAAGACGGCATAATCAATGTTGAAGAGGCAAAATCTATTGAAACATCCCTGGAAAAAGTTGAAGGTATGCAATTCGATAGAGGTTACCTTTCTCCTTATTTTGTTACAGATACAGATAAAATGGTAACTGAATTTGAAGATCCCTACATCTTATTATACGATAAGAAAATAAGCGTAATGAAAGACCTGCTTCCAATCCTTCAGGAAGTTGCCCAAACTGGAAAACCCATGTTGATTATTTCTGAAGATATTGAAGGTGAAGCCTTGGCTACTCTGGTAGTAAATAAACTTAGAGGTACTTTGAATGTCGCTGCTGTAAAAGCTCCCGGTTTCGGAGATAGAAGAAAAGCAATGATGGAAGATATTGCCATACTCACTGGTGGCTCGGTTATTTCTGAAGAACTGGGCAGAAAACTGGAATCAGCTAAAATTACTGATCTGGGAAATGCTAAAAAAGTTATCATCGATAAAGAAAATACAACTATCAGAGAAGGTGCCGGATCTAAAAATGATATCAATGCCAGAATTAAACAGATCGATAATCAGATTAAGGAATCAACCTCAGATTACGATAAGGAAAAACTGCAGGAAAGAAAAGCAAAACTTTCCAGTGGCGTTGCTGTCATTAAAATAGGTGCTGCTACCGAAACTGAGATGAAAGAGAAAAAAGCCAGGGTTGATGACGCTCTTCATGCAACCAGAGCTGCTGTTGAAGAAGGTATTGTTACCGGTGGAGGAGCTACCCTCATCTACGCTGCCAAAGCAATCAATAAACTAAAACTGGTTCAGCACGAAGAAAAAGTCGGTGCCGAAATACTCAAACAGGCCCTTACGAAACCCGCCTTCTGGATCGCTTCTAATGCAGGAGAAGAGGGTGCAATTGTTGTTGAAAAGATCAAAAAATCAAAAAATATACATTTCGGCTTTAATGCAGCAGATTCAAAATACGAAGATCTTTTTAAAGCTGGCATCATCGATCCTGCCAAAGTTGTTCGCAGTGCTTTGCAGAATGCAACCAGTATCTCAGGTTTATTCCTGACAACTGAGTGTATTGTAACAGATATTCCGGAAGAAGATAAAATGCCCGCAATGCCACCCGGAGCTGGTGGTGGTATGCCGGGAATGTATTAGTAAAATAAAATTGAAAATATTAATGGAGCTTCGGGAACGAAGCTCCTTTTTTTTATAAAACTCCTTTATTTCAAGCTTCTATTCCCGTCAAAAAAGTCTTGACACCTGTAACCCCAAATTTATTTCGTTCAACTCGTGCCGAAGTGGTGAAATTGGTAGACGCAGAGGACTCAAAATCCTCCGGACATTATGTTCGTGCCGGTTCGATTCCGGCCTTCGGCACCATTAAAAATCTGGAGGTTGTAGTCGATAATTGCTAAACTGCATTCAGCTATTGTCTTTTTTTAATATTTACTTATAATCTTAATCTGGAGGTTTATGATGAAATCCAAATTTATACTGGCATTTCTGTTGTTATCGATTACCCTACCCGTTTCGATTTACGCTGTTTCTAACGCTGCTGTTATTTTCCTCTTAATTGAACCAAGTTCAAGAGCAAGTGCCATGGGACAGGCTTATACAGCTCAAGTGGATGATGCTTTCGCCGGTTACTGGAACCCCGGTGCTATGGCTTTCAATAGAAAAACACAAATGGCCAGCATGTACTCCAAATGGCTGGCAGAAATTTTTGATGATATTTATTATTTCCATATTGCCGGAAATAGATATTATGACGATATTGGTAATTTAGGAATCAATATAACTTACATGTCCTACGGAGAACAGGAAAGAACAGATGATGAAGGCAATTCACTGGGTACTTTCAGAAGTTTTGATTTTTCCTTTGGAACTTCCTATGCCTACCAGGCAAGCCAGAGACTGGGTATGGGAATTACCTTTAAATTTATCTGGAGTAAACTGGCAGATGAAGGACAGGGATCTACGGAAACAGCTGTTAAAGGTGAAGGAATAAGTTACGCTTTTGATCTTGGTCTAAAACACAAAGGGGTTGATTTCGGACAAATCCTGGTATCTCCTTATAATGGCATAATCGCTCTTTATAACGGATTTTCTTCCTTAGCAGGTACACCTGCCGCAAATTACAGTAACTACAGTATCCCGGTTGACAAACTTGATTTTGGTTTCAATTTTCAGAATATCGGTCCAAATATCACCTATATCAATGAATCTCAATCCGATCCTCTACCTATGAACTGGAGAATGGGCTTTTCCTACAGAGCTCTGGAAGCGGAATATAACAAATTAGCTTTCAATATGGATTGCAGTAAGGTTCTGGCCAATGACGATCCGGTTTTTAAACGAATTTTTACTGCCTGGACAGATGACTTTAATACCAGAGTGGACGAAAACGGTAATAAAATTGATGATTTTGCTTCATTCTCAAATTTCAATAATTCTATTGAAATCAGGGAAATCATCTGGAACTGGGGAGTGGAATACATTTATATGAACCTGCTCTCTTTAAGAGGCGGTTATATACTCGATCGGGCTGGAGAAATTGATGGATTCTCCTTTGGAGCTGGTATTCATTATAAATACAGAGACTATCTGTTTAATTTTGATTATGCTTTCCAGCCGGGAGGAGAATTAACAGACTATAATCAGACTTTATCGGTTAAAGTTGAATTCTAATCCCCATGAAAAAGCTGCTTGCAGTCGCTCTGATCTTAGCGGGATTATTATTCCCTTCTGATTCAGAAGCCAGAAAATTAAATATTCTTAAATCATCTCAAAAAAAGGATATGATCCGCAAGATCCACCCTTTGGAAAGAGAATTCTCCAAACCAAGAAAATTTGAACCAAAAAGAAATAATAATAAGCTACTTGTTCTACTTATAGAATTTAATGATAATGAACTTATTCAAGATAACCCCCTGACTACAGGAAATGGCAAATTTGTCCAGGATCCAACTGGATATCCTTTATCCCTTGGGAAACCTCCTCACGATCATAATTTTTTCAGCCAGCAACTGGAAGCTCTAAAACATTATTACCGAGCAGCCAGCCTTTATTATGATTATGGCTGGGATACTGCCGGATTTGATCTGGATTACGATATCTATCCTTTACCAGGTGAAAATGGTGAATTCCAGGCTTATACTTTACCGGAAGAAATGGCTTATTACAGCCCCACAGATGTCAGCTATGAAGTCCTCATTTCCCGTTTTGAAGAGTACTTTCAAGATTGCTTTACTACTGCTGATCAGGATGAAAATATTGACTTCAGTCAATATGAACATTTCATGTTCATTCATGCTGGTTCAGATTGGCAGCACGACATATTTAATGACACACCTTCTGATATCCCCTCTTTTTTTATTCAAATAGGTACTGGAAAAGAAGTTTATGTCGATGACGGAATTAAAATCGATCACGCCTGTAATGTTCCTGAAACAATCAGTCAGGATTTTCAGATCACAACCTCCAGTGGAATTGACTTTGTTGAAGGTTATGGATTGATCAATGCCGTTATGGCTCATGAGTTTGGCCATTCGGTTGGATTCGTTGATCTTTATAATACTATGAATTTTTATCCTGCGGTGGGATATTATGACATTATGGATAGCGGCGGTCTGGGAAGATTAACCTTCCCCGTAAATGAAAATGGCGAGATCGATTATGCAAATTACCAATATATCTTCGACCTGGAAGGATGCCTACCTATCTTACCGGGAGCCTGGACGAGAATCCTGGCCTGGGAAGAAGATTTCAGAGCTCGAGGAATCCTGAAGGACATGAGTCAGTTGGAATTTGACCAATTAATTGAACTGAATCCAGCCGAAAAAAAACCAGATCCGAACTCTGACCTTCCCTACTTTATCAAGGTTCCACTTAACAACAACGAATATTTACTCATCGAAAATCGTCAGGTTGATCCTGATGGGGACGGAGGAACAGCGGTACAAAGCACGAGCGACCAGAGAGTGATACTTTATCCAACTCCCCTGAACGATGAAAACCCTGATTCAGCATCTTACGAATATGATTATTTATTACCGGGGTGGTTTACGCCATCCGGAGCAGCCATCGGCGGAGGATTGGTTATCTGGCATATAGACGAAGTTCTGCTTTATGAAAATGATAATTTCGCCAATAACACTGTAAATCCCAGCAGAGCGAATCGAGCCGTAAAAATTATCGAAGCAGATAATATTGAAGATATTGGTAATCCCCAAGTGCCCTCCTGGTCCTGGAGAGGAACAGAATATGATCCTTTTTATAAATATTCTGCTTTATTAAATGATAACGGAGATTTTATAGATTGGAATATTATCGCGTCCTCAACTGGTAATATTGCTACTCATAATGATTCTCTGTCAGGTATTTCAACTCCACAGCTCGTTACAAACAATAATGCCCCATCCATTTATGCAATTTACGATATCAGTAGTTATGACCTAATGACTGATAATACAAGATATATGTCTTTTAAGGTTGGTTCCTACCTGTTTGATAACACGGAAATACTGGCAGAAAATGATTCAATTCTGCATATTGGTTTTATCGGGAATAGTTTCGATTTTGACACTTTTCCTGTTATATCAAATGCAGGAGTAGATTTTTATTCGATTATAGGTAATAATTGGCTGGAAAATCCTTTTGGCGCAACTGTAAATATTCAGTATCAACCAACTTTACCTGTTATCAGCCTTGATTATCTGCAAGACTCCAGCAACGAACGAAACGAATTTCTAATAGTTGAAGATAATTTAATTAGTTTTCTGACTCCTTTGCATGATTCGGAAAATCTGCCCTTCCAGTTAGAATTCTCATCCAGAATTATTGCTACACCCCTGTTAATTAACGATCTTCTTGTAGTTCCAACAGAGGACTTCCTCTACTTTGGCACCGATTCTCTGCAAATTGAAAATGCTAATATAGCTTACGACAACAACGAAATTTTAGCAATTACAGATAACAAAATTTATTTTATCAATTCTGCTGATCCTGGGGCAGATAACTTCATTTCCTTATCACAATTATCCGGTTTGTATGATCCTGTAACCTTTATTGATACTCTAAATAGTGACAATAATGCAACATTTATCCAGAATGACACAGGTAATATTTATAAAATAACTGATCACCAGACAAAAAAGATCTTCAACCTTTATCCTTATACAGATAAGAATCCGACCAATCTGGCTTTAGGTCAGTTTGAAGCTAATAATAACCCTGCCCTGGTTTTTGCAGCCGGAAATCAGATCTTTGCCCTTGATCTGGCAGGCAGCCTGATACAGGGATTTCCTAAATATGTGGAAAATATTGAATTTCGAGCTTTTTCTTACCCCAAAATTGTTAATTTCGGAACTGAAACCTTGGCTCTATTGGAAACTGAGCAGAAGGGATATCTCGCTGTAAATTACCAGGCTGAAATTAAACCTGAATATAATATCTTCTGGAATAAATCTGATGTGATGGATCAGTTCTATTATGATACACAACTGGATCAACTTAATTTCGTTTATTCCGATAATGCAGCTAATTTGTATGTCTCAACTATTAACAACAATGGTAGCAGTGTCATCTGGTCAGGATATAGAAACAATCTCTATTCAATCTATTATGGTCTGCTTGATCCTGATGTTTCAGAAAATCTGGACATCAGAGCTTATGCTTTTCCAAACCCTGCCAGAAATGGTGAAGTTAGAATAAGAGTAATTGACGATTCAGAAAAAGTGTCTTTAAAGATCTTTGACATTGCCGGAAACCTGGTTTTTAATCAGAAATCCGAATTTAACTATTCCAGTCAGATGGATATTATCTGGGATACAAGAAAAATTGCCAGCGGGATTTATTTCGGTGTGGTAAGAACTGATAATGAAACAAAAAAAATCTTAATAGCAGTTGAGAATTAGGAGTATTAATGCTTAAATCGTTGATTATATTAATTTTAACCATAACTCTTACTTTTCCATTATTTTCACAGAATACAGAAAAAAATATCATACCGGTAAACTATGAAGAGAAATCTATCAAAAAAGCGGTATTAATATCTGCTGTGTTACCGGGTGCAGGACAGTTCTATGTTAATCCCCGGGGAATTACCACCTATCTTTTCCCTTTAATTGAAATTAGCTTATTAGCCGGATATTTCTACTATCATAACGAAGGAAAAGAACTAGAAAAAAATTATGAAAAATATGCAACTCAAGAAATCATCGGTTATGAAGATGGCGACGTAATTAACGGATCCCCCATATACAGATACAGCCGAGATAAATTCCATCAGGTTGCAAATGATCTGATCGCTGCTTCCGGTAATTCATTCTATAATAATCATTTTAACCTGGATGATTCCAATACTCAGCATTTCTATGAAGATATCGGAAAATATCCTAAATACATTTTCGGCTGGACAGACTGGTATGATATTTACGCAGCTGATGAAAATGGAGACTGGGCTGTGAACCTGAACTGGATCTGGTTCGAAGAGGAACTGGGCAATAAATGGGCTGGCAATGATCCCACCAATCCAAATTCCGCTTACTATCTTGGCAATGAGGAATTATATGATCTGAACAGAGGAAAATACAGCCAGATGAGATCCGAATATATCAAACTGAGAAAAGAAGCTGAAGAGAATTATGACATTTCAAATCTTTGCAGTTTCGGTTTAGCTTTTAATCACATATTCAGCGCAATAGACGCTGTGAGGGTAACAAAAAAATACAACGCTGATCATCTGACTCATAATAAAATTAAAATCAAGTTCGGTCCCATGTTCACTGATAACCAAATTTATCCTGCAGTTTATTTATTCGGGAAGTTCTGATGAAAAAAATCATCTTACTGCTGCTAATTTTAACTAGCCTGGTAACTCTGGTGGCAGAAAACCTCTCCGTAAAAAAGGGATTATTACTATCCGCTATTACTCCTGGATTAGGACAGATTTATAGTAAAGAATACACAAAATCAGGAATTTTCCTTTCAACTGAAATTGCTGTTATTTTTTCTTACTTTCGCTTTCAAGCTGAAAAAGAATGGTCGATCAATTCTTACCAGAAATTCGCCTATAACATTGTCGATGTTCCTAAAAACAGTGATGATAATTATTACCAGTTGATCCAGGATTACATGAGCGCCGAAGAATATAACAGCGGAGTCGAAAGTTATGCCCGTAACGTTTTTTTATGCATTAATTCACCCTATTTCAATCCCGAATCTTATTATGAATACCTGGATAATTATCTCATCCCATCAGATATGGCCTGGGACTGGCAGAACAATAAAAACTGGAACCACTATAAAACCTTGCGCAGAAAAAAACAGGATTATGAAATTTATGCCAATTTTGCCATTGCGGCTGCAATTCTTAACAGATTAGTAAGTATAATTGACAGTGCGATAACCATAAATAAAATTAATAGAGAAAATTCTTTCCTCAATAATTTGGACTTCCAACCCGATTGGAAGCATAAAGGAATAAAAATTAGTTATGAATTTAAATTCTAAAATTGTACTAGTAATAATAATTATTTTGTTATCCGTTTCTTTACAATCTGAAGAAATCAAGCCCAGGACAGCATTTTTAAAATCCGCCATTCTCCCCGGCTGGGGAGAACTTTCTCTGGGACACAGTTCCGGTTATTTTCTTCTAACAACCGAAATCATTTTCTGGTCTTCAATCTTCTTTTTCAATGAAGAAAGAGACCTTTTATTGAAAGAATCCTTCAATTATGCTGTTAAATATGCCAACATCAATCCTAATTCAGATTTTGATGAAAACTATTTATACAACCTGACAAAATATAACAGCTCTGGTTTTGATGCGGGTGGATATAATGCTTATATTGTTGAACTTGCTGAAAATATAGAAGATCCGGAAGAAAGACTGGAATTTATTCAAAATAATATTTATTCTGATGACCTTTTCTGGGAATGGGAAAGTAAAGAACACAGAAGACAATACGGCATTAAAAGAAAAGATTCCACCCATTATGAGGATTATGCCAAAGCCACTACAGGTATTATTATTGCTAATCATATTTTAAGTGCAATTAATTCACTGAGAATTGGAAATAAAAAAAATAGATTGGATATAAATATGTCTTTGAACTCAAAACTGGATCCTGTACTCAATATCCATTACAATTTTTAATATGCCGGAGGATTCTCTATGTCAGTTATTATTACTGGAAAAGACCTGAAAATAGAAGATGTTTACCAGGTAGCACATAATCACTTAAAGGTAGAATTGCACCCCGATGCATTGGAAAGAATTAAGAAATGCCGCTCCTTCATCGAATCTAAAATTGAGGAAGGAGAAATTATGTACGGTGTAAACACCGGGATCGGAGAATTTTCCGAAGTAATCTTAAATGACGAGCAAATTAAACAATTCCAAAAATACCTCATCTACAATCATTCTGCAGGTATTGGCAAACCCTGCCCGATTGAGCATGTTAGAGCTGCTATGCTTTCCAGAATAAACGTACATGCCAATGGACATTCCGGGTGCAGACCCGTTATTACCCAGACTTTAATTGAGATGCTGAATAAAGGGGTAACCCCTGTAGTCTGCGAAAAAGGCAGCGTGGGAGCCTGCGGAGACCTTGCACCTATGAGCCAGATCGCTCTTCTTATGATGGGTGAAGGTGAAACTTTTTACACGGGTAAAAGAATGTCGGGTAAAGAGGCTCTTAGTAAAGCCGGAATTCAGGTCCCCGGCTTAAAAGCAAGAGATGGACTGGCTATGATCAACGGAAGCAACCTGCTTACTGCTATTTCTGCTTTAATTATTTATGAAACTGAACGATTTCTTATACAGGCTGAAATTGCTGCAGCAATGACACTGGAAGCCCTGATGGCCAATTTAAAACCTTACGATAGCCGACTGCATCAGTTGAGAGGATTTCAGGGAGCAGTTACCTCTGCTGAAAATATAAAAAAAATAATCGCTGATTCCGACCTGCTGAAAGGTATGAAAGTAAAAGTTCAGGATGCCTATAGTATGAGATCGACACCCCAGGTTCTGGGAGCTGCCAGAGATCAGCTGCGCTGGACCAGAAGCCAGATTGAAATTGAACTTAACGGCGTGGGAGATAATCCCATTTTCCTGCCTGAAGATAATGTTGTATTAACCGGAGCTAATTTCCAGGGTTCACCCGTTTCAGTTCCAATGGATATGCTGGGAGCCTGCATAACAATGGTTTGCGTAATTTCCGAAAGAAGATTGAACCGACTCCTCAATCCTGCCTTGAGCGCCGGTTTACCGGCTTTTTTAACTAAGGGCGCAGGCATGTTCTCCGGGCATATGCTCAGCCAGTACACTGCCGATATGCTGATCGTTGAACAAAGAACCTTATCAAGTCCAGCCTGCTGCCAATCTATTCCCGCTGCTGCTGACCAGGAAGATTTTGTAAGTATGGGCATGAATACTGCCCTTAAAACTCGTCAGATCCTGGATAATGCCTATGGGATATTAGGCATAGAATTTATTGCTGCCGCTCAAGCACTCGATTTTAGAGATTATAGCACCGGAAAAGGTACTAAAGCTGCACACAATGCCGTAAGACAGGTTGTTGATCATCTTGATATCGACAGACCATTATTCACCGATCATAATAACATGATGCAGACTGTTAGAAACCGCACTATACTTCATGCTGTTGAAAAAGAGATCGGCAAGTTGAAAATTTATTAATTAATGAAATTGAGGAAAAATGGCTATAACTCTTGATGGTAATAATTTAACCTTAGCTGAACTATTTGAAGTTGCTCATAATTTCCAGAAAATCGAACTTCATCCTGAAGCAATAAAAAAAATTGTTGAATGCAGAAATTATGTGGAAAAAATAATTGAGGAAGAAAAAATCGTATATGGTCTCAACACGGGATTTGGTAAATTCAGTACAATCAGAATCAATCAGAATCAGATTGAACAACTTCAGGAAAACCTTATCCTCAGTCATTCCGCAGCTGTAGGACCACTTCTGTCTATCCAAGAAACCAGAGCTATAATGCTTCTAAGAATAAATGTCCTGGCTAAAGGTTATTCCGGTATCAGACTGGAAACCTTACAGACACTTATAGATATGCTGAACTCAAGAATACACCCCTGTCTACCTGAAAAGGGATCTGTTGGAGCCAGCGGAGATCTTGCTCAACTCTCCCATCTTGCCCTCGTCCTGATCGGAAAGGGAAATGCTGAATTTCAAGGTATGATCATCTCCGGAGAAGAAGCTTTAAATAAAGCCGGATTGAAACCTGTAAAATTAATGGCAAAAGAAGGACTTGCCCTTAATAATGGTACTCAGGCAATGACAGCCATAACCGCTTTGTCATTACTGCAGTCAGAAAAATTGTGTAAACTCGCCGATGTTATTTCAGCTATGAGTATTGATGCTTTAATGGGCACCAAATCAGCTTTTGACCCTTTGATCCATGAGCTTAGACCGCATCCCGGTCAAAAAGTTTCAGCCCAGAATATTTATCATATTTTAAGTGATAGTGAGCTTAATGTCTCTCATCTTGATTGTCCTAATGTTCAGGATGCTTACAGCCTGAGATGTTCTCCTCAAGTCCATGGCGCTGTGAGAGATGCTTTAGATTATATACGCAGAACCATTGAGATAGAGATCAATTCAGCTACCGATAATCCCTTGATCTTTGTTGATCAGAAAAAAGTGATTTCGGGAGGAAATTTCCATGGAGAACCTGTAGCCTTTGCTGCTGATACTCTGGGATTTACCGTCGCAGAACTGGCAAATATTTCCGAAAGAAGAATAGAACAGATGCTGAATCCTGCCCTGAATCGAGGCTTAAACGCTTTTCTAGCTCCACAGCCAGGACTTGATTCCGGTTATATGATTGCTCAGCTTACAGCTGCTTCTTTAGTTTCTGAAAATAAAGTAATGGCACACCCGGCCTCAGTCGATTCCATACCAACTTCAGCTAATCAGGAAGATCATGTAAGCATGGGTACCATTGGTGCTGTTAAAGCCAGAAACATTATCAGCAATGTCCTTCATGTGTTGGCGATCGAACTTCTTATAGCCTGTCAAGCTCTGGATAATCGTGAACATAAAAGTTCTCCAGTTATAGAAGCAATTAAACAGGAAATCAGAAAGAAAGTTCCCAGGCTCATTGGAGATAGAGTTCCTTATATAGATATTGAACATATAAATCGTTTTCTCCAATCATCACAAATCTGGGATGTTATAAATAAATATATTCAAATTAATTAGGAGTTTTTTTGCGAAATTTAAAAGTTTTCTGCCTGCTTTTCCTGATCATACTTTTCTCAAATTGTGCTTATTACAATACTTTTTATAATGCCAGAAAACTATTCAAGGAAGCTCAGGAAATTGGTTATGACGACCAGGGCAGACCAAAATCTACTGCAATTCAAAAATATAATAATACTATTAAAAAATGCGGAGTAATTTTAACTGATTATAAAAACAGCAAGTGGGCAGACGATGCTCTATTCCTTTTAGCCAGATCATTTTACTATAAAGGTAACAGCTATACAATTGCTATAGAAAAATTTAAAGACTTAATTAAGTTTTACCCGGAAAGTAAATATGTTCAGGACGCTCACATTTATATCGCAAAAGCTAATTTTAAGTTTAATAATAAAGCTTTGGCTTACGAACAATTGAAATCATTTATTAAAGATCCTCAAAATAAGGCTTTTCATTCCAAAGCAATGCTTGTTCTCGCTAATTACTACCTCGAAGATAATAACAAAGTTGAAGCAAATTATTATTATCAATCGATTATCAAGAAGTTTCCTAAATCGGATGAATATCAGGAAGCTTTCTTCCAGCAGGCAAAAACTCTGCATATCTCTGGAAATTATCTGAGTTCAAATCAAGTTTTCTTAGATTTGCTGGAAGCAAAAGTAGAGAAGAAGATTAAATTAGATGCCCGTTATTATATTGCCCTGAATTTCCTGATGTTAGAAAATTATGAGCAATCCTATAAAATTATTAAAAAATTATTGAAAGATGAATTCAGAACAGCTGTTATCCCTAAAATAAAATTACTGGAAGCACGCTGCCTGAGCGAAATGAATGATACCCAACAGGCGGTCGAAATAATCCAGAATATTAAAAAGGAAAACAAAAACACTCTACTCGCTGCTGAAGCTTCTTATTTTCTGGGAGAGATTTATTTTACCAAATTGCAGGATTATGAAAAAGCAATTGAAGCATATTCTGATGTAAACAAGGAAAATAAAAAATCTGAATATGTCGAAAAAGCTGTCTCCCGCAGCTCAGTTATAGGCGAAATTATTCAATATAATAATCCGGAAAAAAATATTCCGACCCGAGATCTTGTAACCCAGAAAATGAAACTGGCAGAATACTATATTGAAGAACTTAATATGCCTGATTCGGCACTTGCTGTATATGATAATATTATTGCCGATCCTCAGATTCTTAAAGAAAAACTGGATGATCTTCTTACTATTAAAAATGAATTACCCGACTCGATCTTAACTGCTGCTGAGACAGATTATTCAGCGTTATACAGCGATTCATTATCAGCTCAAACCGATTCCCTCAATATTAATTCTGCTGACATAGATACCACCAGATCAGTCTATATTCAGGAAAGTGATACGCTAAAGGCTGTCAGCATTTCTGAGTTGAATGAGATGATCGAAAAAATTCAGACTGATATTACCGAATACGAATCTGAATATGTCCCCTTCGCCCGATTTGTAAAAGTATGGACTTATTCTACCATTCTGAATGACAGCGTTAAGGCGGCTGAAACTTACAATAAAATGCAGGCTGAATCACCTCTTAATCAATATACACAGGCAGCAAACTCCATTATTAAAGGTGAAAAAGTAGAATTACTCCAAACTAAATTCAAGCACGACAGGAAGGAATATGAACAGGCTTTTATCAAGTTCACTTCGCATCCTGATTCCTCCTCTACCGACCTAGTGAATATTGCTGAAGATCCCTATCATCATTATTATACCAAAGCAAACTATACGCTGGGCCTTTATTACTATTTAACTTTAAGGGATACTACTTCTGCCAGGTTGTTTTTTGATAGAATTCTTAATGAAGAATCAAGTACGGAATATAAGACACATATCCTGAAGTTATATGACGGCGAAAATTTCCTCTTTAGCGAGAGACTTGATTATTTTGTTAATAAAAGCACTGAAGAAGACTCACTGATTTCCACTACCCCTGCTGAGATTGATAGTTTATCTACTGAAATCTATCCTGATTCATTGTCTCAAGACTCCATACTAATTACAACTCCAGCCAAAATTTTATCTAAACAAGATCCTGCAGCACCACTTACCATTGAAGTCCCTAAAGAACCCATCTCTATTGAAATAGAAATACTTGCAGACGGAACTCCAGCTAATGTTACAATTTTGGATGATAATCTTATTCGGGCAGATGAACTGCAAAAATTAATTTTTCTGACTGTAAAAAGTTGGAAATTCCAACCTGCATTAATAAATAATATCCCGGTTTATTCAAAAATTCAGGATCAAATAAAGTTTAAATTCGAATAATGTCATATCATAAAGTGAACACAAGCTTTCTCAACGGACATTTTATCTATAAATTTATACTCATCATCTCAAGTATATTTGCTGTTATCAATTTAAATTTCAATGGAATTATTATTCTATATCTTGCTACTTTTTTGTTTTTTGTTAATAAAATGGAAATTCTCAGATCGTGGCTTAAAAGTATGCTCATCTTAATTCCTTTTTTCATTTCGCTTATGTTAGCAGGATACTTTTTAAAAATTGATTATTACCAGCAAATTTATCTGTTAATGAAAATCTGTTATATTATATTGATGTCCGTTTATCTGGTGAAATCTATTGACCTCACTTATAAACTGCAGTTACTGAATAATAAAAAACGAAGCTTGGGTGAGGAAATTCAAC
>LKUH01000088.1 GCA_001412425.1 Candidatus Cloacimonas sp. SDB | reverse complement strand
ATCGAAAATATGGTGAAGGAATTATGAAAAATATTAAACTACTAAAGTGTCCAAGATTGATTGACACATTCCGCCCACTGCTCGTTCCCAAACTCCCGTTTGGGAACGTAATATCTTCACATCTTCGTTGTAAGGTTCCTAAACAGGAGTTTAGGAACCAGTAGTATATTGTATCGTTTAAGAACCAGCGAGAATTGAAGAGTTTAAGAACCAGCGAGATGTTAAATAGTTTGGAGACCAACAATATATTAAATAGCTCTAAAATAGTAAAAGCCGCTCTATGAGCAGCTTTTACATGCAAATGGTGGGCTCAAGAGAACATTATTAGAACTTATTTCCTAAATTATGAATGTAATGTTCGTACTTCATTACTAGTGGGAAATTATATCATTCATAATTTATTAAAACAGCCGTGGATCTCTCCCAGGTTGAATTTTATTTAACAAGTTTTAAGAACCTGGCATTTACAGCTACTATCACTGTACTTAAAGACATCAATGCAGCTCCGATTGCAGGAGATATCAATACTCCGTATTTGAATAAGATTCCTGCTGCTAAAGGTATTGCAAAAAAGTTATACCCCGTTGCCCACAAAAGGTTCTGAACCATTTTGTTATAGGTTGCCTTGCCAAACAAAAGCAGAGAAACAACATCCTCGGGATTACTGTTTACCAGTATAATGTCTGCAGTTTCAGCAGCTACATCTGTTCCCGAACCAATTGCAATGCCAATATCTGCAAGTGCTAATGCCGGAGCATCGTTTATACCATCACCTGTCATTGCAACGAACTCTCCACTATCTTGAAGTTCTTGAATCTTTTCCTGTTTCTCATGAGGAAGTACTTCCGCAAAGAAACCATCAAGGTTGAGTTTGTTAGATACATCCTCAGCGATCTTTCTGTTGTCTCCAGTTAGCATAAAGCACTTCAAACCCTGTGCTTTTAAAGCAGCTATAGCTGCATGGGATTCTTTTCTTATCTGATCTTCAAGCGTAATTACTCCTATCAGTTTATTATTTACAAGAACAAATACCAATGTAGCAATACTATTATCATCCATCTCTTCCGGAATTATGATATTTCTTGTTTCCAACGCTTTCCTGCTTAATAATTTAACTGTATTTGAATTAATAGATCCCTCTATCCCTTCTCCTTTAAGAACTTTAAAATTAGAAATATCCAGAGGTGTCACTTTCAATAAGTTTGATTTTAGAATAATCCCTTTGGCTATAGGATGTTCAGAGTTTTTTTCTAAAGAAGAAGCAAATTGTAGAACCTGTTTTTCGTTAAAATTATCATCAAACAAGCTTACTTTGCTAACACCAAATTTACCTTCAGTTAAAGTTCCGGTTTTATCGAAAACAACAGTTGTTATTCTCCTGGCATTTTCAAAGGCAGTTCTATTCCTGATCAAAAGACCGTTTTTTGCTGAAATTGAGGTTGATACAGCATTTACTAGCGGAATCGCGAGTCCAAGAGCATGAGGACAGGCAATCACCATAACAGTTGCTAATCTTTCAATAGCAAAAGCCAGATCAGGACCATAAATGTACCAGTAAATAAAAGTTCCAACTCCAGCTGTAATAGCAATAACAGTAAGCCATCTGGCAGCTACATCAGCTAGTTTCTCCGTTTTAGATCTTGTTTTCTGAGCTTTCTCAACTAAATCGATCACTTTAGTCAAATAAGAATCTTTACCAGTTCCAATAACCTTGATCTCTAATACATCATCACCGTTAATTGAACCGCCAATAACCCTGGATTTAATAGATTTTCTTACAGGTTTAGATTCCCCAGTAAGCATAGATTCATCTATATAACTTGATCCTTTAACGATTTCACCATCTGCAGGTATTTTCTCACCTGCTTTAACCAGAACGAGATCTTCTTTTTTAAGTTCTGAGATCTTTATCTCAACGATATTATTGCCTCTAATCAGATGGGCACTGTCAGGCAAGAGCTGAGCTAGTTTTTCTAACGCTTTAGATGCGCCCAGAACTGATTTCATTTCGATCCAATGACCAAGCAGCATAACATCTATCAGAGTAGCAAGCTCCCAGAAAAAGAATTTACCTTTCAATCCAAAAACAACTGCTGAGCTGTAAAAATACGCCACAGAAATTGCTATGGCAATAAGTGTCATCATTCCGGGTTTTTTGTGTATTAGTTCAGAAATTATACCTTTAAGAAAAGGTAGACCGCCCCAGAAGAAAATGAAACTTGAAAGCCCAAACAGAAGATATTTGTCTCCACCAAAAGTAAAAGAGAACCCCAGCAATTTTTGAACTAAAGGAGATAAAACGAGAATCGGGATCGTAATCAATATTGATACAATAAACCTATGTTTGAAATCTACCATCATCATCTGATGATGTTGATGATTATGATCTTTATGAGCTCTATTATTGCGATTATGGTGTTCCTTTTTTACTTCTACCAATGTTTGACCATCCATGTTACATTTCCCTGGATGATCATATTTCATTCCACATTTCGGACATTTGTATGCTGACATAATGTACTCCTTTTTTTCCAGATCAGGTTCGTCTTCACCCAATTAGATCAAATAGCTAATGTTCTATCTTTCAGCCAGTCTTTAAGAGTCATTTTTATATAGAAGAGCATCACCTTTGAATCTTCAAAGGTGATGCCTGCCTGAAAAACAAGAACAGAACTTCTATATGATAGGATCACAATTTATTCTTATGTAGATCCTATTCCTTTATTACTGCTCTTATTTGCTCATATTCTTCCCGATTGATCTCCCCTGCAGCAAACCTATTCTTAAGCATTAACAATGGTTGTTTTCTTTTAAAATGCTTAGTAAGGATCAGAAGAAGTATAATTAATGCAATTGCAAACACAATCCAGCTGATTATGTGCCAGGCTGGATTCGCAAAGCCTGAATGCATCCCATGATGTAGCCATCCTATCCCTGCCGAGTCTGTTGATTGGCTGTGGCTAAATAGGGGTAACACTGAACTTAGAAGGGAGATGATAATGAGATTTTTCATTATTTCCCCATATGATCTTGGTTCCTTGAGTCTTCCATGGCACCTTTATGCATCCAGCAATCCTGTGGAAAGTCTGAATCTTCCCATTTCTTTTTCTGGTCATCATCTAAGAGTTTAATAATCTCTTCATGAAGTTCAACCTGCCTGTTGAGTAATTGAGCTTCCTGGGTAGAAATTCTCAGATTGAGATCTTTTACTTTAGCAAAATCATCCATCTTTTCTGCTCTTTCTTTTTCAATATTAGATTTTTTCAGACCAGTTTCAATATCAATTATATCTAACTCATATTGATACTGAAGTTGACTTACCTGATTCATCTGTTCCTCATTTAATTCCAAAGATTCAATCATATTTTTTCTGTTGTTATGCATGTTTTTAAAGTCAAGTCCAAATTTGTGTGTAAATTCCTCATATTGGATTTCACGCAAT
>LKUH01000087.1 GCA_001412425.1 Candidatus Cloacimonas sp. SDB | reverse complement strand
ACCATTTTTCCCAATAATTCATCTTTTTGTCGTTGAGCCATTTTTAATCTCCTTATATTAGGTTTGTTTTGAAAAAAACAATGAGATAATTATGGCTCAACTTATTTCTGTCGATACCCTTACATTTTTACACCAACTTTTGGGACGGTATCCAAAAAATCTTAGCGTAATAATCCAGCTCTTTAAAAAGTATGAACAGTGTTGATAAATTCTTATTTCTATGTATAATCATTTTGCACAAAAGAAAATATCTTATGTCAAGTTCTTTATAAATTGTTGATAAAATCACTTAAAATCTATAAACCATTTCCTATTAGAATATTTAAAAAAGGAAAAAAATGCATAGTTATGAGATTTTCTGCCACCATTTCTTCCTTAAGGAAGAATTATCGTCATTTAATTTCAAAGTTTATTTGGTATTAATCATATGTATTGATTGAAGTTAAGATTGGTGATTAGAATTTGTGTCACTATATCTTCCATAACGTAAAATAATTGACATTGGAGTAAAAACAAGGAAGAATCACCGTCACTTTTTAATTTAGAAATAGTTTCTATCTTCCTATTTTTTAGTGAGATAACTAGTACGTAAAATCGAATCTTGGTTTCTGCCACCATTTCTTCCTTAATCTGATGTGGCAAAACTGCCGACATTTGCAAGTCGGTTTTATATCTGTTAGAAATATAATGAGTTATATAGCAATGAGATAATCTTAATCGTTTTTGCATTGTGAAGATATGGTGTCATAATAAGGAAGAATTGCCATCATTAGAAGTATAAGAAATGGAAGAATTGCCGTCACTTGCAATTTGAGACAATAAATAGCTTTAACTATCCATAATATAAATATTTAGTGGACTGGTAATTGGTTTACATAATATTAAAATGGAAGTTAAACTGTCACTTTAAGGAAGAAAGCGGTGTCACTTTTTACTTAAAAATGCCCATAAATAAACTGTTAATATGCGTCATTAAAAGAAAAACCCCGCTTTCACGGGGCTTTATTATGGCTCCTGAAGAGGGATTTGAACCCCCGACCTAGTGGTTAACAGCCACCCGCTCTACCGCTGAGCTATTCAGGATTAATCATCAAGTGAAAGACTTTTTATTGACCTGCCATTTTTATGTCAATACAAAATATTGCAAATGTATTATTTATTAACCTGGAAAGTAGTGTCGCCTTTTTCAAAGAAATCTTTGATCTGTATGATAGCAGCTACTCCTGCATTTACATTAGCCTCTTTGGTTTGAGCACCCATTTTCTTAGGAGTGGAATATACTCTGTTACCTAATTTTTCCTGCATTTCCTCATATTTCACAGGCATAATATCAGAAGCATATTTCAGATCTTCCCTGGCAGCAAGAACTTCCAGAATACCATCTTCGCAAACCACCTCTTTTCTGGCAGTATTAATCAGAGTTGCACCCTTTTTCATTATGGAAAGAAGCTTGCGGTTAACAAATCTCTGCGTTTCAGGAATTGAGGGGAGATGAAGTGAGATATAATCGCATGTTTTGTACATCTCTTCAACGCTATCCAGTGGTGTTACGCCATGTTCTTTAATCGCATCCTCAGGAACATAAGGATCGTAGGCGACAACTTCCATTCCGAATCCCTGCGCAATCCGGGCCACATTAACACCAACGTTTCCAAAAGCATGAATACCCAGTTTCTTACCTTTTAATTCGGTTCCCGGTTTTCCATTGAACTGCCCTCTTGCCATATAAACCATCATACCGAAAGCAAGTTCAGCAACAGCATTGGAATTCTGCCCAGGTGTATTCATAACAACTATGTTATTGCTTGTAGCGGCCGCACAATCAACATTATCGTATCCTGCTCCTGCTCTTACAACAATTTCCAGAGCTGCTGCATTATCCAAAACTTCCCTGGTGACCTTGTCACTTCTTATAATAAGCGCATTTACATCTTTAACTGCATTTACAAGGTCAGAATGATCTGGGTATTTTTCCAGTAGAATAAATTCATAACCCGCTTCTGAACAAATTGTTCTAATTTTTTCGACAGCTTCGCCGGCAAAAGGCTTCTCAGTAGCTACCAGAATTTTCTTAGCCATTTGTACCTCCAATTTTTTTTTCATAATTC
>LKUH01000086.1 GCA_001412425.1 Candidatus Cloacimonas sp. SDB | reverse complement strand
AAATTCAACCTGGGTTTTTTAAGCAAGATTTTTCATCAAATTTTCAGAATCAAAAAAAGGAGCGGTATTCACCGCTCCTTTTGCAAAAAATCAATCAGGTTCTATTTTAGTAAAACAACCTTACTGGATACAACATTAGTTGCAGTTTCCAAACGGACGAAATAAATTCCTGTGGAAATCGCTGATCCAGAATTGTCAGTTCCGTTCCAGATTATCTCCTTTCCGGAAGTTACTAAAGAATTACTTATTAAAGTTTTAACCAGTTGACCTTTCAGATTGTAGATTGAAAGGTTGATGGGATGATCAACATCCTGCGAATTCAACTGGAGAGCTATTTTAGTTTCCGGATTAAAAGGATTGGGATAAGTTTTCATTGTACTTATCTTAACAATATCAAGTATAATTTCTTCTGAACCGACATATTCGAATAATCCTGTACCGCCAAAGGCACCCATGTCGTTAGTAACTGTACCCATAGCTGGCCATAATGCGTTACCTGGATCAGCGGGATCTTCTACATCATAATAATCTGCAGCAGGATTTCCCATATCAATACAAGGTGAGCCTTCCGATAAATACCATTCTGCTTCATATCCGTTATAGTCAGGTCCAGCCCCTGCGGAAGCTCCAACAAAACCTGGATCTTCATCAATATTTCCTTCTCCGGTATAACCGCCTGAAATACAGGTATAGGAAACAGCAGGAAGGTTTCCGATAGTTGTGAAAATGTAGCTGTCAGAAAAAATAATCGAGTTCATTATATCTACTTGAGAGTTAAAAGTAAATATTGTGCAGCCGCTGGATAAATTGTTAGCGATAGTATTATTTATGAGGGTGGGTTGAGATCCACTTTTAAAACTGGCAGCTCCAGCCAAAGCCGTGGGACTTCCATTATTAACTATTAGATTGTTCTTAATTATGGGATTGCTGGCCAGACAGCTGATACCACCTGTGAGATTGCTGTTAGAATTGTTTGCAATGATATTTTTTTCAATTACCACATCGTCTGAATTAACAATCTCAAAAGCAGTTCCTTTATTTTCAGAAGAGTTATTCTCGATGATCCAGCTGTTTTTAACCTGAAGACAGGAATTTTCTTCCACAGTAATAGCTGATCCCAAAACATTGGAAATTTTACATCCATCCAGCACATTTTCCAATTGAGTATTTGCAAAGTGAATCCCTGACCATTGCGATTCACTGCTGAAGTTAACTGGATTATCCCATTCTCCGTTGACCGTAAGCTGTCCATTTACAGTTATCTTAGTTCCTTCAGTGAAGATTATTTCCGTACCAGTTTCTATCTCCAAATGACTGAGATCATTTACCAAGATGTCTTCCGTAATAATGTAAGGACCATAATCAGGACTCCAGACCCCTGCAACAGAACCGGAAATTGCGGTTGGATCCGTAACTGTTATATATTCCGGGATGGTTAGTTCTGCTACCTCTTCACTGGTGGTAACCGTCAAACTGACATCGTACACACCGGGTGTATCATAGATATGGTAGGGATCTTCTTCAACACTGTCAATTATGCCATCACCATCCAGATCCCATTCCCAGCTCTGAATATCATTAGAAGGTGATGAGAGGTCTCGAAACTGCACACCCAGTTCAGGGGGACCCTGGGTTACATTGGAAGAGAATAAAGCCGTGAGACCGAAAGATTCAAGAGCAAGAGTTAAAGCAGGTGCAACCTGTGCAAAATAATTGTCGTTGTAGAAGCATTCATTATTGCCACCAATAACAGCGAAAAGTGGAATAAAGCCGTTGCCAAAAGGTCCTGATGCACCAAGACCCCAGTAATGAGTATTTCCAGTCCAGTTTGTCTGGCTAACCATATAGACATTACCATCGGGATACTGCTCCTGTTGTTGCCAGAGAGCTTCGAATTGCGGCGCCGCCGCAACACAACTAGGTCAACTATAACCACCCCAGAAAAGTACGACAGCCACTCCCTGTGCCGTCAGCTCATAGATGTCGTGATCTTCTCCGGTATTATCAGTCCAGGAATAATTATCAACAATATCACCAACGTTGTAAATACTGAAAAGTGAAACTGATGCGAGTAAAAGCATCAATACTAAAAAAATTCTCAACTTTTTCATACAATCTCCTTTTCTAATTTTCGCGAATTAATATTCACTTTTTATTTTACCGTGTTCATCTTTGTAAAGCAATATATTTGACACTATTTCAAAAGTAACATTTTATTAATTAAGGTCTTTTCGCCGTAGTTTATCTGGTAGTAATAAATACCGGCTGATACAATTTTACCGGATTCATCGGATCCGTTCCATATTACTTCGTATGTTCCTGAACTTCTCTTCAGGAAAGTATTAAATCTTTTCACTTTCTGACCCTTATTGTTGTAGATCACCAGTTCGATATTTTCTGTCTGCTCAGGGCTTATTGCAGAGAAGGAGATTGTGGTGTTCGGATTGAAGGGATTGGGATAATTGCTGGCATAAATTTTTGCCGCATTCAGAATTTCGTCTGCTGAAACGTTATCTTCTGTATTAAAGGTAAAATCTGTACTGATCGGTTCGGTAAGATCGCCATCATTCAAAGTTATATTTATACCACATCCCCCGGTGCTGTTAACCCCAATCTCGATATGTACCTGAATAGATTCACCCGCATCCAGATTTACCGGGGCAGGCATATTAGGAATATAACACAAAAATAAGTCGTTGCATACTGTGATCAGCCAACCCTGAGGAAGATCAGAATATGACCAGGTTAAATTGTAAGTTTCTGCGGTTGCACCGATGTTGGTAATGGTGATCCATTCGGAATCGAATGTGTAATCTCCTGTTGTTTCATAAGAAGGGCCAATCATATCGGGATCGAAAGGAATATTGATTTCCAATTCGGCAGATAATATTCCCAAACTTAGAAAAAATATTAATAGAACTGTTATTTTCATTTTCCATCTCCTCTATTTCAAATTTAAACTTCTTTTAAATTTCTTTTTGATATTTTTAAAAACTTTAAGAATTAACCTAAAATGTTGTCGAGATCGTTAATCTCAATCCTGAGAATTCCGATTGATTTTTACAGACGCCATTACGGCAGACAACGCCTCCTTTTTCCTTACCGTAAAAAAGCCTTATATCAGTATTTTTAAGTACAGCAGCAGCAATTTCCGCCCCGATCCAGAAATCTCCGTCATCACCATCTTCAGGGGCATCGGAGTCACCTATCTGATTTTCCACAGCTAGAGAAAGGGAATAATTTCCCAGAGAAACATCGCTTTGCAGTCGAGGTTCAAAATGGGAATTATGAGCAGATATGTTCTCTATTTCTTTATATTGATATTCCGCTTTGATGAGAACAGGTAATTTATCGATCATAAAATCGAGGGTAAGAGCAGGAGTAATTTCTTTATACCAGTAATTAGCTCCCTCTTCATTGAGTTGTTCCAGCATCTCAAATTCTGTTTTAAGGGAAAAGGTGTCAAAATCACGTTTGTATTCAGCATAAAAATTGGATAGCCGCACTTTATAGTTGCTTGACCAGCCTTCTGCGTAGTTCAACACAAATTCATTATCATAATTGGGGAGAAATTTGATCTCTCCCAGGAAGCCTTCTTCGTCACGCCCCGGATCCCAGCCATGAGCCAGTTGTTGTCCTATATGGTTGACCATGGGCAGATCAGAAATACGCACATCAAAATTTTCATAATTTTTATAGGAAGAACTGAGAGTGAATTTACCCAGATAACCTGTTGCAGTTGCGTAAAGTGCGGAACTTTCGATTTCATTGTCATCTTTTCCGTTAGCATATTCTGCCTGCAGGTCTATTTTATCAGAAGTGAAATTTAATCTACCGCTTATGACAGCTCTGTTCAGATAATCAATTTCATCGATTTCCAGAAGTTTTTGATGCAGAACGTAAGCGGTGCTTAGGGAGAGGTTATCGCTGAGATTGAAACTGGCATCTACAGCCCCCAGACGGTCGTATTCGTCTTCCAGGTTAGCATCGTCACTTTTCATCCAACCGCCGAATAATTGTAATTGCCATTTATCGTAGACCGGATTAAAATAGGCTCCTGTCAGGCGGGAATCTTCCTCAAAATCTTCATTATAAAAATTGTGCAGGATCAGACCGCTTCCTATTGCTGCTTCAAAAGTACCAGCCTGAATAAACCAGTGATCCGATTCATATTGCAGATAATATTCATCCAGGAAGTTTTCATCTTTTTCCGATTTCAGCATGGTCTCTATGGCATTTGCGGTCATTTCTTTATTGATAAGAGCAAAACGGTTGAAACGAGGTCGATAGAGATCGTATTTCAAACCTAATCTGAATTGACGATACATGACCTGCAAAGTAAGTTTATTGGAAAAATAGTTTCTATTTTCAGTGATCCGGTCAGCCAGGATATAATTGAATTCATTCATACCGGAAATAAATATTTCAGATGTGAAAGCATTAAACGTAAAAATGATAGCTAAGATCAGTAATGAGTTCTTGATCATTTTTCTATTTTCTCATCTTTTTGCTTTGATTCGCAAGCGGTTTTCTGCCACTGGATGATTGCTGCTTCATAATGTTTTTCATCACCACGCTGATAGCCTGTATGATCGTAAATTATTTCTCCTTTGGGGTCGATGATCAAAGTGCGGGGGATACCTGTGACATTGAATTGTTTTGCCACGTTACTGGTGGGATCGAAAAGGGTGACAAATTCGAAGCGATTGGATTTGATATGGGACACTGCTTTGGATCTATCTCTTGGTTTATCGAGATTGACAGCGATAACGGTAACATCGTCATATTTTTTATGCAGTTCATTCATTTTAGGAAGTGCATTTAAGCAGGGGTCACACCAGGAAGCCCAAAAATCAATGATCACCAGTCCATCTTGCTGAAGTTCTGATAGTTTCTGATATTTACCGCTGATATTTTCCAGACGGAAGTCAAGAATTTGCTCTTCTGCAGCAAAACAGGCAGCAAAAGATATTATGAGTATAATTACAAAAATCTGTTTCATATTTATTTCTCCTCTTATTTATTCTAATGAAATTTCGATGACATTATAAACCGTGCAGGTCTGCTCATTGTAGGAAGGCGTGATGGTTTGTATCCAGATCACAAGTTTGAGATCAGCAGGAAGTTCATCATACCAGGGTGCCAGAGCATCCAGTCCGGTTATATCGAATTCTACGGGTTCTTCCAGGTTTTCTATGTTGAGTTCCTGATTAATTCTTTTTAAAACGATATTATGATGAGGTTCTCCATTATGATTTAAATAGTCTGCGTTATAATTTTCCACAAGAACAGCTACCAGATTCAGATTATCCGTTGGAATATCTCCTTCCAATTCAATTTGAACACTTCCGTTTAATTCTGTTTCCGAAAATGAGTATTGAAAATCGGAAATATTGACTACCGGAGATTCTGCCAGCAATGGTGTGATGGCATTTTCAATTTCAGCCTGAACTGATTCCACCGATGGTGCTGCATAGAGCAGAAGTGCATTTCCGTTGATCACTGCGAAAGGTAGAGATCCGGTGTTGGGATAATAAGCAAACACGGCATTATTTTCATCGGTTGCCAATTGATCTGCTATATGATATTCCGTATATGATAATCGGCTGCCGTATTGCTGCTTAAGATTATATATGGCAGCTTCAGCTGTTGGGCAGTTAGAACACCATTGACCGGAGAACAGTTCTATTACAACATTTCTCATTTCAGTCTGGTTACCGTAAAAAAGGTAGGAATCAGCAGCTGGTATTAATACATCTGTAAAAGTTGTATCCAGAATCACTTCTTCTGCTGCAGTAGTTGCCAGCAGTTGCCAGGTAATATTGTAGTTTGATGTATCGCTAAGACTTGCCTCAAGGAAAACAACACAATTTAACAGAGTAAATGCAGTGTAGAAATCTTCCACATCGGCTTTTGTCTGTCCGTTATTACTGTAATCCTCATGATAAAAGGACATAATTCCGGGAATGTTGGGAAAAGTGGTTAGAGTATCTGCAAATTCGTTAAAAAAAGCGCTGATGGAATTTTCGTTATTTCCGGCAGGTTCGAAGCTGTGTTCAAATCGATCACAGGCTAAAAACAGCAGAAGAGTAAGACTTATAAGAAGGATTAGAATTTTATTTTTCATAATAACCTTAATTTTTTTCTTGAATAATTACAACATAAGTGGGAAGTCCAATAATACCGAAATGATCCAGCAATTCTTTATGTGGGGAAGCATTTAGATCTTCAGTCTGATATTTGATCAGGACAAAATCTTGCAGAACTTCCTGCACTTGCGGATCCTGAAATGTAGTAGCATCCATGGCCAGACAATTTTTACACCAGGTTGCCCAGAAATCTATCAGGATCGGTTTGTTTTCCTGCGCAGCTCTTTCCAGACCAGTTAATAACGATGATGTCCACTCCAGCTGTGATTCTGCAGGTTCATGCTGGGATTCGGCAATATCAGTTTGTGAGGAAAAAAGGTGGAAAGCAGTATAACCGTAGTAAAGCGCAATTATCAGAATAATAATACCAAAAATTTTCGTAACCCATTTCATCCATTTACCGGGTTTAGGCAGAACAGAAAGACCTGCCCCCACAAAAGGCCAGGGTAATGCCATTCCCAGTCCCAGTAAAAAGGGTAGAAGCAGGGCAGCTACATTGCCTGCAGTATATAGTGTTACAGCGTAAAGAATCACGGAAATCAGTACCGGAGCTACACAGGCTCCGGCGAGAATCGCAGCAATAACTCCCAGGGCGAAGATGGTTATGTACTTACCCTTTCCACTTTTTTTGCCCGGCATTTTTCCAGATTTAAAGCGGCTGAAATCTATAGGCAGAACATCGAACATGGCCAGAGCCAGAAAAATGAAAATGACTGCAATTATCAGGTTGAACCAGGGAGAAGAATTTATGGTTCCGAACCGTGATCCTGTAAGTACTACAAGAATTCCCAGTGTACCATAAGCCAGCATCATGCCGATGCCGTACAATCCTCCGATCATGAAACCTTTTCTTTTGGATTCCGCCTGAGTACCTGCTCCCAGAACTGCTATTGTGATAGGCATCATAGGCAGAACGCAGGGCGTTAAATTCAAGGCTATGCCCCCCAGTACTATAAGCAGCAGGATCAGCCAGATGTTCTTACCGGCAAATCCTTCCGCAGATGAACTGTCTGCTGTACGGGCATTTTCGACAAAATCAATAAAATCAGCACTTTTTATATAACCGGCTGCCATATCAGCCACATAAAATTTTTTCAGTTCCTTTTCAAATTCTGTAAATGATATGGCTGTTTGAATTTCTTCCGATCCTGCTTTCTCAGATAGCTGAGTCTGCATTGTTTCTGCTGATTGGGCAGGGGTTTGGGAATCTTCTAAATGTACAATTAAAATCTCTTCTTCAGGGAAAAAGCAGACACCCGATTCGTCGCAAAATTGGTAACCGACAGTAAGCTGTACTTTCATAGAATCATTCTTAACTGCATTATCTAAGGTAAAGGGTATTCGTAAATCAATGGAATTATAATAATTGATCAAGCCATTTTCCTCTTTACCAGGAGGAAAAATTACAGGTGCAAAAGATACACCATTCATCGGCTCAATATCAACATAAAACATATTTTCCTGCCAGGTCTGATGCATTCCGGGCGGAATATCGACTGTTACGATTATCTCAGAAGCGTCGATTCTTGCTTTGATAATCTTATCAGAAACAACAGTTTGTGAAAATACTGAAGCAACATATATTACTATCATTAAGATCGGTAAAATCCGTTTCAATTTTTTCCCTCCAATCTGGTTTTTGTGAATATC
>LKUH01000085.1 GCA_001412425.1 Candidatus Cloacimonas sp. SDB | reverse complement strand
AAAGTATTAAATTTTTTAGAGGTTGATAGCGATTATATACCAGAATTTTTAATTCATAATCCCCGGAAAATGATAAGATATAAATTTCTTTTTTTCAAGATCCTCGCATCTAAAGGTTATTTTAGATTGTTTTCTAAAATTTTACCCCCAAATGTTTATAACAAAGGTTATAAGATATTTAAACAATTAACTTCAAATCAATTAACCAGATTAACAATAGATAAAGAAACAATAACTTCACTAAAAGTTAGATTTAAACCAGAGGTTGTTAGGTTTAATCAATTATTACATGATAACGAACTAATAGCCAGAGACATTGATCTACTTAAATTTTGGAATTATGATCATTAACAGATTACTTATTACTTAGAAGTTTAATAACATGAAAATTAGGTTTCAGAATATGAATTTATTAAATTTTAATTTAGAGCATGATACATGTTAAATAACCTTAAAAAAGCCGTATCCAATTCTTTTATTTACAGTATCGGGAATTTATCCACCAAGATCGTCGGTATAATTTTAATTCCCATCTACACACAAAAACTTACCACAGCCGATTATGGTATGCTGGGAGTCCTGGAAATAACTTCGGAATTATTGATCGCCCTATTCAGTCTTTCAATATATCAGTCTTTCCTGCGGCTTTACTGGGATAAGGATTTCCGGGACAGGCAGGAAGAAATGTTTTTCACCTCCCTGTTCGTTGTCATCATTATTGCAATATTAATGTTTCTGGGTTTTTATCCTTTCATATCCAGATTATCCTTATTATTATTAGATAATCAGGATTACGGATTCCTGATCAAATTAATGCTGCTCACAGTAGGGCTTAAAATTATTGTTAGAATTCCTTCTACTCTGTTAAGGACTCAGGAAAAGTCTGTTTTATACACAATTGCCAATATTTCCAGGTTGCTGGTTACCCTGTTCGCCACTATCTATTTCATAATTTACCTGAATCATAAGGTAGAAGCTATTTTTGAAGCGCAGATAATTGGTCAGATATTTTATCTTCTCTTCCTGTTGCCTTTTATTACCAGAAACATTCGCTTAAAATTTAATTTGAACATTCTGAAATCGATGCTGGAATATGGCTTCCCTCTGATTTTTTCATCAATTTCAGGAGTATTACTTACCCTGGGAGACAGATATTGCTTAAGATTCATGACAAATTTTTCCGATGTCGGTATTTACAACCTGGGCTACAAGGTGGCGAATATCATTAAGGTCTTTTTTATTTCCTCAGTACAATTGGCATTACCACCCATGGTATTTCAGATGATAGATCAACCCAATTGCAAACGGTTTTACTCAAAGATAATGACCTACACGGCGTTAGCGCTGAGTATAATTATATTAGCGATCTCCATTCTGGGGAAAGAAGCCATAAAATTTGTTGTAAGTAATAAAGCCTACTGGGAAGCTTATAAAGTTGTACCGCTGTTATCCTTTTCAATGTTATTTTTAATGCTGATGTATACTGCAACAACCGGTCTAACAATAATGAAAAGAACAAAAATACTGGCAAAGTTAGTGGTCATGATGTCAGTATTGAATATCGCCCTGAATATTTTATTTATACCCTTTTTAAATATTATAGGTGCTTCTTTAGCTACACTGATATCCCGGATACTTCATTTCAGTATCGTTTATTATTATGCCCAGAAGATTTACCGGATACCTTATGAATTAAAGAAGATAATTACGATGATTTTAACCGGGTTGGGATTGTTTTTGCTCTCCTTATTTGTTAACGATTTTTCACTGATCCCGAGGTTGGCGGTTAAATTCATCTTGATATTATCATTTCCGCTGGTACTGTATTTTCTGAACTTCTATGAACCGATAGAATTATTAAGATTAAAACAATCTTGGCAAAAATGGAGTAATCCCAGAAAATGGAAAAAGAAATGATCTGAGGAGTGTATATGTCAAAAAAAAGCAAGATACTGGAAAAAAAGCCTGAGGTAAAACCCGCTAAGCCGAAATTTTCCCTGCAGCCTTATCAAAGAAATCTGCTCACTTTCGGATTGGTGTTTATTTTACTGCTTATTTTATTCAGCTCCATGGCTTTTCAGGGGCTGCGTCCCGGTGGAGTTGATGTGATCGGTTCCAGAGGAGCCAATCATCAGAGAACTGAATTTCAGCAGGAAACCGGCGAAACCGTACTCTGGAATTCGCCCGTGTTTTCCGGGATGCCAATTTACCACAGGCTGGGAGGCCGGGTTTTTTCTGCCGATACTTTTATAGCAAAGACAGTGGGCAAAGTTCTATATCTGTACATCTGGCTCTACTTAATCGGTTTTATCGGCATGTTCTATCTGTTGCGCTGGCTGAAACTCAGTTACTGGTCAGCAGTATTCGGCGGGTTAGCCTTTATTTTAATTCCTCATTTTACCTCTTTGCTCAACATAGGTCATTTTGCTAAATTCAGACCTATCATCTATATGCCTTTAGTTACGTTTCTATTTCTGGCCTATTTTAACCGGAAAAACCTTCTCTGGCTCTGCGGATTTATCCTGGCTTTTTCGGTTCAGATCCGCACTCAGCATTATCAGATAATTTTCTATCAGATATTGATACTTGTATTTATCGGCATCTATTTACTGATTCAATTTGCCAGGCGGAAAGAGTACAAAACTCTGGTCGGAAAGCTGCTTTTAACAGCGGCGGCATCAGTTCTGATAGTAATTATGGTAGCTCAGCCCTTATTTGTAACTTCGGAATATACTCCTTATTCCATTCGGGGAGGAACAGGCGAAGCAGAATCCACCGGGCTGTCGCTGGATTATGCCACCAGCTGGTCTCTGCATCCTGCGGAAATGTTGATCTGGCTGATGCCCAGATTTTTTGGGGGAATTTCGGGCGAATTATATACCGGGAGTAAGGTTCCTCAGCTGAAAGACCGGATCATACCGGGTTACTGGGGAACAATGCCTTTTACCCAGGCTTACGATTATGTCGGAATCTTAATTTTCTTTCTGGCTCTGCTGGGTTTGATTTTCAACTGGAAGAACGGATTGATCAGAACTTTATTGATATTGTTTGCAGTTTCTCTTTTCCTCTCTTTCGGCCGGCATTTTCCTCTGCTTTACAACCTGTTTTTCAAATATGTTCCGGCTTTTAATAAATTCCGGGTTCCTTCCATGATATCGGCAGTTATGCAGTTTATTATGGTAATTTTTGCCGGATTTGGCCTTAATTCTCTGCTTAAATTCAGCAGTGAAAATAAGCGTAAACTCAAGAAATCCATCCTGGTGATCGCTGCGATATTTATTCTTCTGGGCACCATACCCTTCCTGTTCAGCAGCAGTTTTTCACTGCAGAAAGAAGGAGATACCCAGCAGTATAATCTGCAGCAGCTGGAGGTGATTAAAACCGCCAGACTTGATATGATGCAGTCCGATGGTTTAAGGCTGATCTTGTTTACCATAGTAATTTATCTGGTGCTTTATCTGTATCTAAATCAGAAACTGAAAAAAAGTATATTGATCAGCTTATTATTCATCCTGCTGCTGCTGGATCAGGTGCCCTATGTTAAGAAGGCAGAGGGCGAGCTTTATGATCTGGAAAAGATGGAACAGACCCATTTCCGCCAGACTGACACTGATAAATTCCTGGAAAGGGATGAGTCTTACTACCGTGTATTTGCTATCACAGAGAATCCCTTTAACAGTAACGACTGGTCTTATCATCATAATTCTATCGGCGGTTATTCCGCGGCAAAGCTGAGGATCTATCAGGATATTCTGGAAAACTGCCTTTACGATCAGAGAAATCCCCGCAATATTCTGAACTGGAATATAATCAAGATGCTGAATAATAAGTACATTATTTCCCGACAGCAGTTAAATGTGGATAAGCTGGAACTGGTCTATCAGGATAAACGGGCCGAGCTTCTGGTCTACAAAACCGTTTTTGATGTCAAACCTGCCTGGTTTGTAAATACTTATAAAGTTTTTCCGGAACGGGATAAACGCTTAATGGCGTTAAATGATATTGCTTTTGATGCTTACAGCATGGCAATTTTGGAATCAGAACCTCCATTCGCAATAGAGCAGCCTGATTCATCTTATGTTGAAGTGGCGGAAGCTTCTTTCAATCATATTTCCTATGACATATTTACAGACAAACCATCTCTGCTGGTCGTTTCGGAGATCTATTATCCCGCAGGCTGGAAATGTTATATAGATGAGGTGGAAACTGAAATTTTCAAAACGGATCATATTTTAAGATCGGTGTTCATTGCAGAACCGGGAACTCATCAAGTGGAATTCAGATTCAGTCCTGACAGGTTCAACCGCTTAACCCGCATTGCGCTGGCGGGTCACATAATTCTCTATCTGGTATTCTTTATACTTATCCTGCTGCATTTTGTGAAGAAAAGAAGATCTGCAGCGGAATAATGTTGATCTCCGTAATTGTACCGGTTTATAACAGAGCCGGGGAAATCGATGATTTTTTAGCATCTTTCCTGGTTCAGCAGGAAACGAATTTCGAGATCATCATAGTTGATGATGGTTCTACTGACAATTTGAAGCAGGTGATTGACAGGTATTCCAAAGATCTGGCGATCAACTATTACTTTCAGCAGAATCAGGGACCCGGAGCTGCCCGGAATCTGGGCATGTCTAAAGCTTCCGGAGATTATTTCGTGTTTATAGATTCCGACTGCACTTTAGCACCCGATTATATTAAAAATCTGACAGCGAGTATATCGCGAAACGATTTTGATGCCTTTGGCGGTCCCGATTCCTACAGCCAGGATTTTTCACCTTTCCTGAAAGCGGTTAACTATTCCATGACATCTTTTCTGGGCACCGGCGGAGCCCGGGGAAGTAAGGGAAAAAGTGTTACAAAATACTATCCCCGCAGTTTCAATATGGGAATTAAGCGGGAAATTTTTGCAAAAATTGGCGGTATGAACCAGCTCAGGCATGGTCAGGATATGGATTTTTCCAACCGGATCTACCAGGCAGGATTCCGGGTAAAATATCTTGCGGACGTCATAGTCTTTCATAAAAGAAGAACTTCACCGCTCCGTTTTTTCAAGCAGATCTTCAATTGGGGAGTTGCCAGAATAAATCTGGGGCGAATCGATAAAAATATGCTGAAACCGGTTCACTCTCTGCCTTTTCTGGCTGTTCTGGGGTTCATTCTCAGCTTAATTCTGGCTCTGTTTTTCCCCTTTGTCAGAATAATCCTGAAAATTGAGCTGCTTCTGGCAGTTCTAATCGCTGTCATTGCCTTTCTACAGTCATTAATGGAATACAGACAGTTGAGTGTGGCTTTTTTGTCTGTATTTACTTTATTTCTACAGGTCCTGGCTTATGGACTGGGATTTGGTTACGGAGTGATAAATTCATTAACTACGGGCAAGGGCAGTTTTATAAAAGGATTTACCAGGAATTATTATAAATAGGTAATTTTTCAGATTAAGGAGTAAAAAAAAAGCCTGCTTTAATTAAAGCAGGCTTCAGTTGTAAAATTGGACTGTTGTAATTAAGCTCCGGTACCTTTTATAGCATCAATAGGGCAGGCGTCTTTACATTTACCGCAGCTTACGCAGGTGTCAGATATAAAAAACTGATCTTCGCCTTCCACAATGGATGAAACAGGGCATATATCAACACAGATCCCGCATTTCACACATTCAGAAGTTATAATAAAAGCCATATCCCACCTCCTTTATTGAAGATTTTTTAGACTTCCATTATTTCTGTTTCTTTCGATTTTGCAGTTTCGCTGATTTTATCGATCCAGGTATCGGTCAGATCCTGAATATCTTTCATCACTTTCTTCAGATCGTCTTCGGTGATCTCGCTGTCTTTTTCCATTTTTTTAGCAGTATCATTACCGTCTCTGCGAATATTCCTGATCTCGATCTTGGCGTCTTCAGCCATTTTCTTGATCTGTTTAACGATCTCTTTTCGGGTATCTTCGGTTAGCGGTTGAAAAGGAAGACGTACAACATTGCCATCGCTTTCCGGTGTTACGCCGATATTGGAAGCTAATATTGATTTTTCGATTAATTCCAGAATTGATTTATCCCAGGGTTGAATTACGATCAGGCGGGGTTCGGGTATAGAGATATTACACAGTTGTTTTAAAGGTGTTTTTTCTCCGTAATAATCTATTTTAATATGATCGAGCGCAGAAGTATTTGCCCGGCCCGTCCTGGTTTTGGAAAAATTTTTCAATAAGGATTGAAAAGCGTCTTCCATTGACATTTCAAGTTCGGTTAACAGATCTTCCATATAAACTCCTTATTGATGGATAAAAGTGCCTACTTCTTTGTTAAGAATTGCTTCTTTTAAATTATTTTTCTTAGTTATATTGAACACTTTAATTGGCATGTTATATTCTCTGGCTAGAGAAAAACTTGTCATATCCATCACTTTAAGCTGCTTAGCGATTACTTCTTCAAAAGTTACGTCTGCCAGGAATTCCGCATCTTTATGCTGCGCCGGGTCTGCAGCATAAACTCCGTCAACTTTGGTGCCTTTAAAAACAGCGTCAGCACTCAATTCTATTGCTCTTAACACTGCAGCTGTGTCTGTTGTGAAGAAGGGGTTTCCGGTACCTGCGCAGAAGAAGCAGATTTTACCCTCGTTTAAGGAAGTATTAGCTCTGTTGGGGGTATAGAATTTTGCTACTTTACTTATTTGAATAGCGGAAAAAATCTCAGTCCGGTGATTACGTTTTCTCAGTAGTTCGCTCAGAAGTAAGGAGTTTTGAATAGTGGCAAGCATTCCAATATTATCGGCGGTGAAGCGGTTAAGCTTATCACCCAGTTCAGAAGCACCCCGGAAGATATTTCCACCTCCAATTACCAGCCCGATCCCATAACCCATATCCTTCACTGCTATGATCTCGTCTATCAGAGTATTTATGGTTGCAATATCGAAATTGTTGCCGGCTTTACCGCCCAGTATTTCTCCACTTATCTTTAAAATTATCTTATGAATTTTTTCCGGCCTGTAAGTTGTCACCATATTTTAACCTAAACTATATCTCACGAATCTGGCGATCTGCATATTTTCTCCCAGTTGAGAAATAGCTTCATGCATCACATCTTGAACTGTTTTTTCAGGATCTTTGACAAATTCCTGATCCATCAGGCAGATCTGTTTTTTAAATTTATCAATTTGACCATCAACAATTTTATCAATGATCTTTTCTGGTTTACCTTCGTTTAAAGCTTTCTTTCGGTAGATCTCTCTTTCTGCTTCGATCATTTGCTCGTCCAGGTCGGTTTCTGAGATTGCCTGAGGGTTGGCAGCAGCGATATGCATGGCAATATCTTTGCATAGATCTATAAATTTCTGGTTACGGGCAACAAAGTCTGTTTCACAATTTATTTCTACCATGACCCCTATTTTGCCCTGACCGTGAATGTAAGAGTATATTCTGCCTTCTTTAGTGGCACGTTCAGCCTTTTTTGCTGCCTTACTGATACCTTTTTCACGCAGATATTTGATTGCTGCTTCCATATCTCCGTTAGTTTCTTTAAGAGCTTTCTTACAGTCCATCATACCTGCATTAGTATGAGCCCTGAGTTCCATTACTGTTTTTGCTGATATTTCCATTCTATCTCCTAATCTAATAATATATCTATCTATTCAGCTTCTTCTTTTGCTGCAGTTTTTGTCTTTTTCGGTTTGGAAGTTTTAGCTTTTTCCTCAGATTTTTTACTGTCCGCTGTTTCTTCTGCTGTTTCATCTGTCGGTGTTGCAGTTTCTGAAGCTGCTTCAGGTTCTGCTTCTACTTCTGGATCGGCTGCTTGCGCTTTCTCATCTTCTTCAACAACAGCTGAACCTTCCAGGGAAATTTGTTTTCCTTCGATTACAGCATTTGCCATGATATCTGTGATCAGAGCTATCGCTCTTATAGCGTCATCATTTGCCGGAATAACATAATCAACCAGATCAGGATCGGCATTTGTGTCCACCATGGCGATAACGGGTATGTTAAGTTTACGTGCTTCACTGAGGGCAATGCCTTCTTTCAGAATATCAACAATTACAATTGCACCGGGAAGTCTGTCCATAAGCCTTATTCCTGATAAAGCATTATTGATCTTGTCGTAAGTTCTTTTCATTTTTGTAGCTTCAAGTTTTGTGAAGCTGTTGATAGTACCATCTTCCGTGATCTGTTCGAAATAATCAAGCTTCTCTATGCTGCGTCGAATGGTCTGCATGTTAGTTAACATACCGCCGTACCAGCGATTGCTGATGTAGAAAGCACCACATTTTTTTGCTGCGTTTTCAATAGCTTCTTTCGCCTGTTTTTTGGTCCCGACAAAAAGTACGTCATTTCCTTTGCTGACAGTATCTTTGAGGAACATATAGGCTTCATTGACTGCATCGAGGGTTTGTTTCAGGTCTAATATATGGATTCCGTTTCTTTTGATAAAGATATATTTATCCATTTTTGGATTCCATTTGTAAGTCTGGTGACCGAAATGTACGCCACTTTCAAGTAGTTGTTTCATTGTTACAACTGACATTCTTTCTCCTTATACGGTTATTTTTTCCGGTTGGAAATGTTCAGCAATAAAATCCGCAGCAGCGGACACCGTTTTGCTTTATTCGAACCGGATTTATTAAAAAAATTTAACGTTT
>LKUH01000084.1 GCA_001412425.1 Candidatus Cloacimonas sp. SDB | reverse complement strand
TTCATTTTTTTTGGACTCAATTGTTTTATATATGCTTTTAGCTTCATCATACTTTCTATTTTCTTTCAATTCTATTTCAAAGATTTCAAGTTCATTAATTACTGATCTGTAGTCATCGTAAAAATATGACAGACCATATTTTTCGTTCATAAGAATTTCATTTTTATGAAAATATTGATTTATAGTTTCGTCCACAAAAGTTGATTTTAATTCAGTTACAAATATTGTTTTTAACAATGTAGAATAATGATTTTTCATTTTAGGGAACCAATATTCTTTAAAGTATTCAAAGGGAATAGATTCCTTAGTGTCTATAATATTTTTTTCAAAAAGAGTTTTCATTTTCAAATCTTGGATGTAATTTCCTCTCATTGGAGTAAATGCTTCGCGATGTTGTTTAAAAAAATCAGATAGGATAACTGCATTGAAATGTCTTTGTAAAATTTTTTCATTTTCAAGAACGATTGTTGGAGGATTAACCTCACCATTAACTAATTGCAAAACATTCTTAAAATAAAATTGATCATGAGGAAGGTTACGACAATATGTTACAACAAATGGAGAAACTCCTGCTCTTCTACCCGCTCTTCCGGCTCTCTGAACATAATTTGCAATTGAGGGGGGAACATTTCTCATAAAGACAATACTTAAATCACCTAAATCAATTCCCATCTCAAAAGTAGTAGAACAGCTTAAAATGTTTAATCTACCTCGTTTGAACTCTTTTTGATATTCTTTAGCAGCTTCATTTTTATTTAATTGAGCTGTATGTTCTACAGCTCTTAAATCATCCTCAAATGAATCTGTAGAATATAAATATCTATAATGGTTAAATTCATCTGAAGTTTGTATAGATATATCTTCATCTGTTAACTCACCATTACAACCCTCAAAATTACAAATTCCTCCAAGATCTATCCACGATAGGCGACCACATATTTTACAGGTTTTAAATTTATTATACCCACCTGGAATAGGTTGAACAAACTTATCGTTATTGTTAACAGCCATTATTGGATAGAGTCCAAAAAGTGGTGTAAAAATAGTTGAGCCAAAATTCAACCCTTGTAAATTGGATTTTGCAAAAGCCATAACAAGGAGGAGAATAATGGCTCAGATACAAATTAATATGGATAGTGAATTATTGCACGGACTTTTTTCTAAGGAAGGAAGAGATGAGGCTTTTAGTCGTTTATTGGAGACGATTTTGAACCA
>LKUH01000083.1 GCA_001412425.1 Candidatus Cloacimonas sp. SDB | reverse complement strand
GCTTCGTTAATGTAGGAAAAAAGTTCTTGATATTTCACATTTGTGAAATTTGCATCATAAATGAATTTAGGTCCTAGAACAAGGAAGATCATGGGGACGCTGTAGAGGTCGGAAAGTGTAAGTGTAATGCCTTCAAAAACAGCAATTTGATCTCTGAGAATGAAAAAGGGATCGTCGGTATATTGATTACTGGAATATTCATGTTCTTTGGAAAAAATGAGAAGTCTTTTGATAGTTTTATTGATGATATCTCCCATTTCCATCATAGCACCGCAAGCCATATTTTGCTGCATGGAGTTGAGTTGTTGAGTAATATTCTGCATTTTTTCCAGGGCTTTCTGTTGATTTTGCTGAGCAGAGCTGCAGTTATTGGATTTCAGGTTTTCAGTTATCTCCTGAATGTCATTAGAGAGGCTGTCCTGCTTGATCTTTTCCAGCAGTTCTTCCAGGGATTTTTTCAATTCTGAATCTTTCTGGGGATCCATCAACTGGGCAGTTTTTTCCAGTTGATCCATAAGAGATTCCAGTTTTTCTGCTATTGTCTGCTGATTTTGAGCCAGTTTTTCATTATTTTCTGCTGAATTTTTTGTGCGTTCATTTATATCAGACTGCATTTCTTCCATTTCTTCGGCTATTTCCAGTGATTTTTGAACTGCCTGTTCTTTTTTAATTGCTTCCAGCAGATCAATTGTCTGTTCCAGTTTCTGAGAGAATTCATCCAGGGAGAATTTCAGATTTTTCATTGCTTCTTTCAGGGTTTCAGGATCAACGTTTTTGAGATTATCTCTCATTTTTTCCATTGCTTCCAGCAGATCATCATTAGCTATCTCTTCCATCAGTTCTTTTATTTTTTCCATTTTTTCCAAAGTATCTGTTGAAAGAGCTTTGTTATCTTCAAATTTTTCTATCAGGTTTTGATAATCTTCGGCAATATTCTCAATGTTCTTATTAAGATCTTCCTGTTGTTTAAGAAAATCCTCCAGTTCTTTTTTATCCTCCCAGTCAAACTCATCTTTTTTCATCATTTCACGCTGTTTTTCGGCAAAATTTTCCTGTAGATCTCTGGATTTTTCCAGGGTATTTTTAAGTAAGTCAGATTTTGTCTGTTCTTCTCTTTCGATTTCCTGGTAGATCTCTTCGATAGAGGGAAATTTGGCAACGTATTTACGACTGGAAACAGTATTTCCCCTGGGAGAATTATCGGAAATTTCGGTCCAGTAGGTTACTTTATCACCCGGAATGAGAAAAATTCCTGTCAGGTCTAAAATATATTCATAATTAAGAATTTTTTCGCTGATTTCCTCCTGAAGATCGATAGGGTTTATTTCTGCGGAATTGATGTCATATTTCAGTTTCAGGTTTTTCAGACCAAAATCGTCTACAGCGTATATTTTCAGAGGCAGGAGCATATTTTGGGTTAGAAGTGTATCTTTACCGGGAGAAATGATCCTGATTTCCGGTTCTTTATCGGGAATAACGGTAATAGATCTGCTAATCTTATCCGATCTGTTTCCCAGAATATCGATAAGGTTAAAATGATAACTGCCATTTTCTTCAATAGTAAAGCTGGTCTTAAAAGAAGAGCGTCCCATCCTTTCCAGTTCCTGCAAAGAGCCGTCGGAAAAAATAATATTAGCCTGTTCAATGGGATTATTAGCTTCCAGGAACAGTGTAACTTCTGTTCCGATGATAGCTTTGACAATTCCCGAGCTATTGGACTCATAAACCGGATCAAGTTCTGTATAGGAAGGGTAATCATATTTAAGATCAATATTCTTTACCGCGGGTAGTTCAAATACTTCTACTGTGAATGTGTCTGAAACAGCGTAGGGTGTTTTGACAAAATAAGAAAATGAAAAATCAAGATTTGGGAAAACCCGTTTATAATCGTAAAGGGATTCTTCTCTCCAGGAATCACTGATCTTATAAAAAAACTGATGAATGATTCCAGCTTCGGGATTATCTACTCCAATTTCCACTCGCGAGTTTCGAACAACCTGCAGGTCTCCCGGATAAACTTCAACAAATTCCTTATGTTGAGCAGGAGGCAACTTATTCAATTTAAGAAAAGCCAGGGTCTGTTTGAAACCTGCGGGGTCAGAAAAATAGATTAAAATGGTTATAAATACAGTTATCAGCAGAGGGAATAAAACCTGGTTCAATTTTCTCTTATCTGTTTTAATAATTTGAGTTTCAGCTTTCAGGTCGGCAGCATCATATATTCTATTGAGAATATGCGAGTTATACTTTTCTGTCTGGTTGCTAAGTTCGTAGGCATTCTGATAGGTATCACTGAGATCCTGATTGAATTTATCCAGATTTCTGGCTGCCTGATAATTATTGATGAGATTTCTGCTGGTTTGCAGAACCAGATAGATGAGCAGAAGGGCTATGATAATTTTCAAACTTAATGCCAGCAGAAAGAGTTCCGCCTGGTATGTTGAGCTGAGGTTGAAGATGAAATAGAAGAGAGCAAAAACTATCAATCCAAAAATGATAAACTGAAATAGAAACCCAGAGATAATTATTAAATTCTGTTTGTTTTTAAAATTCCTGATTACTGCTTCAAATTTTCTCATAATTTATTGTAATTCTATTCCTATTTTTTATATTTCTTTTCCCATTCAAGTTCAGGTTCAAGATAATTCAAATTCCAGAGATATTTAAGGATCTTATCTTTCAGATTATCATCGATTGACTTCTCAACCGGATAAATTTCCGCATTCAAAACTCGATTCAATAAGTTTATAGAAGCTTTTACAGGGTTGTCAAGACCAGGTTTTTTTACAAATCTGACAGCATCATTTTCCGTATGAATATGAAAACTTGCTTTTCCGGCGACACGGGCAAGATTTACGGAAGGAATTTCATATTTGGTGAATGGCATACTGTCGCTGCTGTAAATATCAAGTTTAGTCTTATAAAAAATCCCAATTTCCTGGGAAATCCCGCCAAAATAACCTCGCAGCAGATCCGTACCGATAATATTAGCAACATCAAGTCCAACAGGGTCTCCGGCAACATCAACATTTAAAACCAGTCCCAGCCGTTGTTTGACCTCTTCGGTATGAGATTCAACGTAATTCTGGCTTCCCAGCAAGCCCAGTTCCTCTCCCGAAAAGAAAATGACTCTCAGGTCGCGGGAAGGTTTATGGGCGGCAAAATATTCTGCCACTTTCAGCAAAACAGCTGTCCCGCCCGCGTTATCGGAAGCTCCAGTACATTTTGCCACACTATCGTAATGAGCTGTACAGATTGTTAGAGTATCATCTTTTCCGCTTCCGAATATATCAACAATTATATTTTTAGCTGTACTTTCTTTGGTCTGCTGCTCAATATTTAGAGTTACTTCCCTGCCCTGAAGCTTGATTAATTTTTCGCCGATCTCGTGTTTAACAGTAACAGAGGGAACATAACCATCCCGGATTGAATTCTGACGATGAGATAGACTGGAAACTTCTCTGCCGGGGTTTCCAATCCGGATATATCCTTTCACTCCTCCGCTTTTCAATATTGGTGCTAACTGCCGGGAGAAAGCTGAGCTAATAACAAGCTTATTTTTACACATACCCTTATTTTGTTTCAGAACATCGGTGTTGTTAAGGTAAACTAATTCTCCTGTTAGTGAAATATTCTCATTTAAACCATAGGGGCGGGCGGTAAAGTTTTTTTGTCCGCAAATAATTTCTGCTGTTCCGGGAACAAAGGTATGCAGAGGAAATTCTTCCAATTTATATTCAAGCCCAATTTTTTTGATATAGTCTGTGATTGCAGCAATTGCTTTTTTTTCACCTTCGGTTCCAGCTAATCTTTCGAAGTTAAGGTCTTTCACTATTTTGTAAGGATTTATCATCTTTCCCCCTGTTTCAGGTTTTATAAACGTTTACGGATATAAAAATGATGCCTAAATTGTCAAAGGTTTATATTCGCTAAAGCAAATGCGCTGGAGATTTTTTCTGGAAAAATATTCCTAATTTATGAATTAAGTTACTTAAATTAATTATGGCTGGTAAGGTTTTCCAGTTTTACAGCCTTGAAAAATATTCTGTTGAATAAGGGCAAGTCGGAGTTTATTAAGCCATTCCGGTTTACTGCCGGAATAATCACCTAGAGCTATCTGAGTTCTTCTTATATTGGAAGTAAAAAATCGAGAGATCACGATATCTCCTCTCAGGTAAGGAATAAGCTGGCAGAGTATGCTGATATACTCATCAATATTAAGGATTTTGAACTTATTCTGCTGATATAATACGGCCAGAGGTGTCTGTTTATACACGACCAGATTATGGAATTTTATCTCTTTTATTGTCTGGCAGGAGTTGATAAATTGGATTGTGTTCTGCATATCTTCGATTGTTTCACCGGGGATTCCGATAATAATGTGAACTCCCAGATCTAGGTGATTCTGTTCACAGAGATTGATGGCTTTTTTAACATCGTTTAGATCATGACCGCGATTCAGAAATTTTAAGCTTTCCTCTTTCGCTGTCTGAAGCCCTATTTCTATTGTCACAGGAACATTGTAGCTTTTGAGAAGATCGATGATTTTCTGGTTCACATATTCGGGTCTGGTTGATACTATCAGCCCGATAATATCGGGATGTTCCACTGCTGATCTGTATTTTTTATCAAGATATACAAGCTCTCCTGCTGTAGAAGTTTCGTCCTGAAAATAAGCCAGTAATTTTACAGCTCCGCAGGTTTTTTTTATTCTGGGAACTGCTTTATTAAGTTGCTCTTCAATAGAAAAAACTGCTGACTGGTATTCTCCGGTAAATGTTGCGGGATGACAGAAAATGCAACCTCCTGTTTTAATACGATGCGGACAGGTCAAACCCGTGCTGAGTCCTACGCGAAAAACTTTCATTCCGTATTTTCTTTTCAGGAAAGAGGAATACATATATACTAAAGTTTCCAGCTCTTTTTTCATAGTGAAATTAAATTTATTAAGCTCCATATTTGTCAATTTCATAAGAAGAATTTATTAATATTATTAATTTGACAGACTCTGAGTATAAGCATTTGGTAACGACCAAATACAGGGGGGTTGAAATGAGAGGATTGGTAATATTTTTTTTAATCGTATCATTCATGAGTTTAGCTTCTCAGGATAATTCAGAGCAGGAAAGTATTAATTCCATGTTAGAGATAACGGGTTTTTTGGAAGCTTCCAATCTGCAACAGGCAGGTGCTGAAGTGGGTGATATTCTGCTGGAATATAATGGTGAAAAAGTTAGTAATATAACCCATTTAACCTCACTGAAAGAAAATGTAACTACAGAAAAAGTTAAGATCAAACTTTTACGAAATGAGAAGGAATTGAGTGTTTCAATACCTGCCGGTTCTTTAGGAGTTTTTTTGAAAGAATATCTGCAGGATCACAAAGTGCTGTCGGATGCAGTGATCATTGCAGGTTTAGGAAAACTGGACTGGGGTATTGGCATGGAAAATTCTTTTTTGGGATGTGTGACTTTACTGGAACAGAAGTTTGGCGATAATTTAGATTATTCCGATCTGGTCGGTTTGTCAGCTTACGGATTCAGGACACATTTTTTCGGCAACTATTGCCCAAGTTCTCCTGATGCTACGGTAGGCAGAGATGTCGGAGCAGAGTTATTAAAAACACTTGGGTATGAATTTGAATACATTTATCTGGAAGATGTGCTGGAAACCGATTCAGAATTTAAAGATTTTAGTAAAACAGAAATGGTTAATAAGATAATGGAAAGCCTTGATAAGGGTTTCCCCGTGATCGGTATAGATCTTATCGGGATTCCAGAGTGGGGATTGATCACCGGTTATCAGAATAATGGTAAAGATTTATTCTGCCGGACTTATTATGACAGGACACGCGGGTATGACAAAGTTCAGAAATTTCCCTGGGTAATTATTCTGATAAAAAGTAAAAAGTCAGTAGATTTATACTCAGCCTACGATGCAGCGTTGATCCTGGCCAAAGAAATGTATGAAACGGAATATTACGGCGATTATTTTTCCGGGATAA
>LKUH01000082.1 GCA_001412425.1 Candidatus Cloacimonas sp. SDB | reverse complement strand
TAAATGTTTTATATTTAGTATTTCTCTCGAATCAATTTCTCTACCTCATAAATAGATCGACGAAAAGGTCCTTCTGCCTCCATCTTCAAACTTGTTACTGCCGCTGCCCAGATAGTGGCTTCCTGTGGGGAAGAATTAATTCTTCTGGCCAGGTACGAAGCTAGACAAGTATCTCCCCGACCACTTCGCCCGATTAGTTCTCTAGGATAAAATACAGCCTGGTAAAACTTCCCTTCTGCAAACACCAGCACACCACTTTTATGTGTAACGATTACCTCTTTTGGTCCCATATCTCTAATTAAAATAGCAGCTTCTTCAATATCTCTTTCTCCTGTTAACAGTTCAGCTTCTACTGCATCGGTCTTTAAGACATCGATACAGGATAATACTTCTTCCTTTTCCGACCATGGTTTTGCAACTAATCTACCGTTATCATTTACACGAAGAAAACTTTGAACATCGGCAGCTAATACTGAATCTTTTTGTGCAAGCTCTTTAATTATTTTCAGAGGGACCTCTTCACGCATGGATGCTCCAACAACAATTACTTCCGCTTCTATTGGAATAATATCTTCCGAAGTAAAAGGTCCTGCCCAGTTACTTACATAAATAATTCTCTCATCCGGATTATCTGAAGGATATACTAATTTTAGACAGGTTGATTCCGGAGACCAGGTTACATTTGTTTTAACTCCCACCCCTTCTAAATCTATTGCTACTTTTGAATCTTCTGTTGACATCATTGTTATTGCCTGCACCTTTAAGTTCATTCTGGCAGCAACATTTGCCCCATAATTAAAGGCACCTCCATTAACGATCCTGGTTCCGCTGGAAGAAACAATTGTATCTTTGGTATAATGGCCCATAAATGCTATGTGGTACGATTTTTTCAATTAGCTAACCTCCGAATTTGTTAAGAAATGTATTTCACGGAAGAATAAATAAGATTGATTTATCCAATATTTAAGAAATCAATTGCTCTATTAATTTTGTATTTCAGTTCTTCTTTCTCCAATAGTTGCAAAGCCCCGGCAAATGGTTCAAATGACACTATGCCATTGTAACCATTCTTAATAAAATATTCCATTTGCTTTTTACTTCTCAATTTATCATTAATAAAATTAATATTACGATGTTCATCCCTATATTCTTCAGGAAACAAATCTGTAGTAACAGCAGATATGTGTATTATTCCGGTTAGATTTATGTCATATTCATTTCTAAGTTTCTCAAGACTATCAGGGCCAATAGCGTGGTGGAAGGTATCAAAAACAATTTTATATCCTTCATATCCCACTTCTTTGATTGCTTTCATTGCTGTAATAACAGAAGATAAAGAGCTGGATTTAAATCCAAGAGGTTCGATGTATCCGATAATATTGTACTGAGTAAAGATAGTCGCTAATTCTTCTAATATTTTAACTGTATCCCGGAATTTCTTATCTGGACTACGGTAATCACCAGAGGTATTCATAGGACACATGACAACCGCTGGACAATTTATATCTTTTGCCATATTTAACAGGTAAGTTAAATT
>LKUH01000081.1 GCA_001412425.1 Candidatus Cloacimonas sp. SDB | reverse complement strand
CCTCAATCTTAAAATTAAAAAAAAGTACTTAAGACCAGAAATCCAGGTAATAACAGCAACAATTAAAAAGAAGATTAAAAATAAATTATCAATAATTGAATTGTTCTCCGGGATCTGGTATAAATAAAGTATTGATTCATATATGAGTGCTACTATTACACCGGCCATCTGCATAAAAGTTTTTATTTTTCCCCAGATATTGGCTGTTATAAAAATTTTTTTGTGGGCAAAATATTCTCTGAAAACAGAAACAAGTATTTCTCTTATCAAGATTAAATAAACCAACCAGCTGGGGATAAGTTCAAAATTTACAGACAAAGCAATCAGGGCTGTTATTACAAGAACTTTATCAGCCAGAGGATCCATTATCTTGCCGAAATTGGAAACAACATTAAATTTACGTGCCAGTTTTCCATCAAAATAATCTGTTAGACTGGCAACAATAAATAGCAGGCTGGCATAGATAACGGCTGATTCAGTTTTACAGAATATGGCAAAATACAAAAATATGGGAACAATCAGAAATCTGGTTAAAGTCAATAAATTAGGTAAGTGTTTCTTCATTAGATCTTTTCTCCCATAAATATTCTTCCCAGTATACTTGCAAGGACTAGAGTGGCAAACTGAGCAATAAACAGATAAAAATTGATTTCGCCGGAAATAATTCCATGTGCCTGAAACAGATAGTATATTCCCACAATAATTCCTGCAGGAGCAACACATAAGAGGATTGAATTAAGCCAATATTGCCTGTTGCGATAAGTACTGTGACCGCCGGATTCCCGAAAGATTTTCCAGTAGTTGTTCTGTTTGCTTTCAAAATGAACTCTTAAAAATGTAAGCAGCAATAGAACAAAAATTATAACTATTCCGTTAATTAAATAAAAAGCATTAAGTAAATGATTCTTTCTGGTTTCAAAATCTAATAATTTTCTGGTATTGTATTTATATATAACATCCGGGTATCCTGTTTTTATGAGCTTTTCCAGCTGGAAATATTTATCCAGACCAAATTGCGAAAAATCCAAATATATCTTGATTATATCGGGCAGATCATACTTGGCGAGAATATTTTTTGCTCTTTCCAGATTATAAGTTTCAATTAACAGGTTAGAAATAGTTGAATCTCTCTCAACTACATAGTGGTCGATGTAATTTAAATCATCCATAAGAATACTCAAGGAGTCCAGGTCAGTAGAAGATTCAATGATCAGCACGATGGGGCTTTCTTCTATTTCATTCAGGTACATATTTTTTTGTTGCTGGAATAAAAAGGGAATCAAGTTCCAGGCGAGCAACAATATAAATATTACAACAAACAAAAAAACTATGTATCTGTTCATATTTGAACTAGTTTACCTTTTTGAATCCTGTAATTAAGTCGGCATTCCTCAATTTTCTGTTTACTGGTTACAATCAGTGAAGAACCATTATTGGCAGCATAGTCTAAAATTTCCAACGCTACTTTTCTTTTAACCGGGTCAAAATAAGCATCGAAATCATCGATCAAAATGAGATAAGGAAGTTGAATGACCGCACGAATGAACTCCAGCATTTTCAGATTTGAATTTGATACTTCTTTCGCTTTCAGATTGAGTTCGGAACTTAAACCAGAAACTTCACAAAACTGCACAATTTTCTGTTTCATTCGTGATGACAGGTCGGGAAGCGGAAGTGTTATATTTTTCCAGATACTTTCACTATCCAGCACCTTGGGTGTTTGATCTATAAAGATGGTCTGTTTTCTTTTTTTATAGAAAATATTTGATTTCTCTTTAATAAAAATACTTCCTTTATAATTTGTATATTCACCGTGAATTGCTTTTAAGAAAAGAGTTTTACCGGAATCATTATTGCCTGTTACGGCAGCTTTTTCGCCTGCATTCAAATGAAAATATTCTACTGCCAATAAAACTTTATCTTTCAGTATTATTTCCAGATTATCAATTCTTAACATATTTATCCCATTTGAGTCAGAGAAAAAATTATTGATTCTTT
>LKUH01000080.1 GCA_001412425.1 Candidatus Cloacimonas sp. SDB | reverse complement strand
TCTGGATGACATCCCATATCTTAGAGGTATTTGCATCAAACCACATCTCTTTTGTCCTTCCATATCGACCACGACTAACGACCCTGGTATTGATGACGCCAAGCATATTGAGTTCGGATATGAGATCGGTGATTCTCCTGTGAGTCAGGACATCTATGTCGAGAACTGGAGCAATCTCCTTGTAAATGCGCGATACCTCTCCACTTGTAAAGATATTCTGTCCCATCTGTTCGAGGAGAAGCATTGAGTAGAGAACAACCTTGCTCTGGGTTGGCAATGTTACGATGCACTCGATCATGCTGTCTGATTCGATCTTGGCCTGCGCTTTCTTGACATGAGATTCCGATACTCTCTCTGCCTCTTCGCGATCTGCGAGTTCTCCTGAGACACGGAGAAGATCAAGCGCACGGCGGGCGTCGCCATGTTCCTGGGCTGCGAGTGCCGCGCACAGGGGAATAACCCCTTCATCCAGGGAATTTTCCATGAATGCAATATCTGCCCTCTGCTGCAGGATATCGCACAACTGTGGAGCGTTATAGGGGGGGAAAACCAGTTCTTCTTCGCTTAACGAGGAGAGGACCCTTGGATCCAGGAAATCCTTAAAACTGAGATCATTTGATATGCCAATCATGCTGACCTTCGATTCCTTGAGATCTCCATTAATTCTGGTCAGGTTATACAGCGTTTCATCGCCGCTCTTTTTTACCAGCTTGTCAATCTCATCCAGCACGATGATGAGGACACCCCCCTCTGCCTCCAGTTGGTTCTTCAGTTCCTGGTACACCTGATCGGTCGGCCAGCCTGTCATGGGTATGTGAGTCCGAACCCTGTCGCTGGAAGTCGCATCCTCTCCTATAAGACTCTTGGAGATCTGAGCAAGAACACGATATTGCGTATCAATCTGTTCGCAGTTGATATGGACAACACGGCATATCGTTCCCATGTGTGAACTGGCTTCTTCGAGCTCTGCCCCCACATAACGGACACAGGCAGTCTTTCCAGTCCCAGTCTTTCCGTAAATAAGGATATTTGACGGTGTCTCATTTTTTAACGAAGGCGCAAGAATCGATGCTACCTGGTCGATCTGAGGACGCCGGTGCGGAAGTATCTGGGGACGGTAGGAATGTCGTAAGACTTCCCGATTCTGGAAAATTCTATTATTACCAAGATATTTTTTAAAAAGTCCGATTGATTGACTCTGGTCTTCTTCCATGCGAAATCTACCCCCCTTGGGTTTTGATCTTAATGTGTTCAAGAGTAAAAAATGTGATTATTTCACGATCATATAAACCCCTTTATTTCGACTGGAAAATATGGCTAATTTGTGCTGAATGAACAAAATAGGGTAGATTCAAGGATACCTGGCGCATGTGAAAAAGGAGATCTTCTTCTGGATATCGTGAACTTCGCCTGCCTACCCCTCACCCCATCATTTCCACTGGAGGGTCTTTTAATGATACATCCTGTATCTTAATTTATTTTTAATAAAAGCATTTTGTGAGTATCTTTCAAGATCTATAAAAATTCATTGAAATGGATTCTATTGACTGCAATATGAGAGATAATTGCACAATATATCTATAGAATACTAAAATTGTGTCTTCTGTCCATGATATTTCCAGTTTACCGGATTTATAGCGATAAAAAGACAAAACAATCACATATGATTTTCATATACAAAAAGAGTGATACATGAATCACCATATTTTCACTATATTGACACACAGACTATATTTCTATCCTCCCTGTTTGAGACACTGAAATGACCCTTCTATTTCCTGTGGAAAAAATTGGTATTGATTGCTGTATATTTCCAACCCACAATACAGATTTTGAGAAAGGGGATCACTCTATCATGATATAGAGATATTGCAGGGGAAAATTGACCGGCATTACACTGTAGATGTTTCTTCCAATGGAAATAAAGGGGTTTGAATGAGACAGATAGTATTATGAAATGAATATAATTCAATTGAACTTTTTTATATCTCTATATCTTTATAGGGAAACAGTCCGAAAAAAGATCAACCAACAGTGGAAGTATA
>LKUH01000079.1 GCA_001412425.1 Candidatus Cloacimonas sp. SDB | reverse complement strand
ATTGCTTTGGCTCGCAAAATTATCACAATTAGCTTTGTCCTGTTAAAGAGAAGAACTAAGTTTGATGCTTTAACTTTTAAAGAAGCAGCATAACATACTGTAAAAAAAGAAAATATATAACAATGGGTGAGGTTATTTGTTGACGTCATTCATAGGAGGAATAATGAAGTTTTCACTTTTTATTTTATTAATTTTGGCAATAATCATTGTGGGTTGTACTGAAGTTGATGAAAATGGTTTTTATCTTGAAGGGAAATATAAAAATCTTCATAAAAAAACTAAATCAGAGTATGATGAAGATGGTTTTAATATTAACGGATTAAATAAAAGAGGATTCAATAGGCAATATCAACACAGTTCAACTAACTTAAAATATGATGAAGATGGTTTTGATTATTATGGTTATGATACGAATGGTTATGATTCTGATGGATATGATAATCTTGGATTTGATGTATCAGGCTTTGACAGAAAAGGGTTTAATGAAAGTGGATTTGATATTTCTGGTTTTGATAAAACTGGGTTCGATGAAGAAGGGTATGATAGAGATGGATATAATAAAAAAGGATTTAATAGAAATGGAATCCACAAAGTTACTAAAACAAGATTTAATGAAAACGGTTATAATGTACAAGGTCGAAGGAATGCTTTTGAGAAAAAATATTTTGTAGATAATTTTGGTGATCCTACAAAAGAGAAATATATCGTTCAGAGAGTCGAGGGTAAGTTCTCAAATTCAGCTACGGACAATAGCCCAGCGTATATTAGTTTCATTTATAGTGGAGGTAATTGTCTTCGTTTTGATATTAATGAATATTATCCAACCAGTAAAGCATATTTCTCGTCATATGAACAATACAATTATCGACTGAAAGATTATAGGGATAATATAGTAGAAGGCAAGACATATATTGAAACAAGCTTAAAAGGTTGCTTAGAAATTTGTGACAAAAAAGCACTTAACATGATAAAAAGATCTAATGAAGTAAAGGTGTATATTTACGAAGTGGATAAAGACAATCCTTGGGAAAGAAGAGATACAATCTACAGTTTCAGTATTGATTGTACAGGTTTTATTGATAGCAGCAATTATCTGAAATAATTTTATAAGTAGGAGGAATGTATGTCTAAAAATCAAGCAGGATGGATTATTTTTTTGTTAATGATTATTATTGCATTTTGTTGTTTCTTCACTTTAAAATCTCTTAAAAACAAAGTCGCATGGGAGTATAAATTAGAATCTACTAGTGATTATGCTTTTGACGATGAAATCAACGAATATGGTAATGATGGTTGGGAATTATTATTTGCAAGACGTGCAACAAGTTCTTATAGTGACGGTGCTTGTTATGAAATGATTTTTAAACAGGAAAAATAGAAAGTAACTCCGCATCAAAAAAAATATTGACTATAATCAAATATTGTGAGATTATATTTTATATAACTTTATAAAGTATTTACTTAAAGGAAATAAACATGAGAAATAAAAAAATTCAATTAGTTGTTTTTATCTTT
>LKUH01000078.1 GCA_001412425.1 Candidatus Cloacimonas sp. SDB | reverse complement strand
ATTGCTTTGGCTCGCAAAATTATCACAATTAGCTTTGTCCTGTTAAAGAGAAGAACTAAGTTTGATGCTTTAACTTTTAAAGAAGCAGCATAACATACTGTAAAAAAAGAAAATATATAACAATGGGTGAGGTTATTTGTTGACGTCATTCATAGGAGGATAAATGAAGTTAGATAAGCATGGAATTCTGGAAATGACCGAAATGAATTATGATTCAAATCGACCAGCTGCTTCCAATCCGGTTAAAATACAGGATCTTAGTTTTAGAGACGGACATCAGTCCTTATTTGCTACTCGAGGCAGAACAGAAGACATGATACCGCTGGCTGAAAGAATGGATAATGTAGGGTTCTATGCCATGGAAGTATGGGGTGGAGCTACTTTTGATACGATGCATCGCTATTTGAATGAAGATCCCTGGGAAAGGATAAGAATTCTAAAAAAACATATTGTAAAAACACCCTTTTCCATGTTGTTAAGAGGCCAGAATCTGGTAGGATATCGTAATTATGCTGATGATGTTGTAGAAGCTTTTGTACAAAGGGCATGTGATAACGGGATCGATATTTTTCGAGTCTTTGATGCGCTGAATGATTTCAGGAATTTTGAAACAGCGGTGAAGATAATTAAAAAAAATAAAAAGCATTTCCAGGGTACAATCTGTTATTCACTTACCGAACCTAGAATGGGTGGAGAAGTATATAATCTGGAATATTATCTGGAAAAAGCAAAACACCTGGAACGATTGGGAGCAGATTCTGTCTGTATCAAGGATATGGCAGGTCTAGTTGCTCCTTACGATGCCTATAATCTGGTAAAAATGTTAAAGGATACTCTGGAAGTCCCTGTACATCTGCATACTCATTTCACTTCCGGCATGGGTGATCTGGCACTGCTTAAAGCTGTTGAGGCAGGAGTTGATATAATTGACACCTGTCTGGCGCCTTATGCTTACAGAACTTCACATCCTGCTGTTGAACCATTGGTTATCTCGCTTCTCGGCACCAATAGAGATACCGGGCTTGATATCAATAAATTAGCCGAGATCAGCAGGGAAATTGAAAAAATAGTTCCCAAATATAAACATTTACTGGACGACACTAAATTAGCCATAATAGATACAAATGTGATCTTACATCAAACTCCTGGCGGCATGCTTTCCAATCTTGTTAATCAGTTAAAACAAATGGATGCCCTGGACAGGCTGCAAGATGTTTTTGAAGCGCTTCCTCAAGTAAGGGAAGACCTGGGCCAGGTTCCCCTGGTTACTCCTACCAGCCAGATAGTTGGAACTCAGACGGTTAATAATGTTCTTTTTGACAAACATAAGGGAGAATATGCCCGGATAACGGAGCAGGTTAAAGATCTCTGTTTTGGTCTTTATGGCAAACCTACCAGACCGATCAATCCTCAGGTTCAGAAAAAAGCACTGGAGAATTATCCTCGGGGGCAGGAACCGATAACTTCCAGACCTGGAGATATTCTGGAACCTGAATTACCATCTGTAAAAGAAGAAATCAAAGATATTGCCCGAGATATTGATGATGAATTGATCTACGCCCTGTATCCTTTAACGGGAAAAAGATTCCTGAGCTGGAAATATGGCTTAGAAGAAGCTCCTGAAGATGTAAAGGCCAAAACGCTGGAAGAAGTTGAAAAAGAAGAAGAACTTGTAAAGAAAGCTTTGAAGGGTGAACTGACCTTTAAAGCAAATAAAGACAATTCCGTAAATTTACGTTCCTTTGATGTTTACGTGGATGGAGAATATTTTAATGTTGAAGTAGCTGATCCCAATGCCAGAACAGCTTTTGTTCCTGCTGTAACCCAAACGGAAAGAAAGACATCTAATGCTGAAAGCACTGGCGGTCTGGTTGCACCCATACCGGGCATGATAATTGAATACAAAGTTAAAATTGGAGATAAAGTAAAAATGGGTGATACAGTAGTTGTTCTGGAAGCTATGAAGATGTTCAATAATCTCTCTGCTCCCTGCGATGGTGTGGTAAAAATCATTGATTTCAAAGCAGGAGATCCAGTTGCCAAAGGGGATGTTCTCTGTTACATTGAATCAGAAAAATAATGCTGCCCTGTTGGTTTATCTTTGAACGTAAGAGGCTGAAATTCAGGGTTATGGGAAGTTATTTTACTTTTTTGTCTATCCAGTAATTCTGAATAAAATTAAATTTCTCTTTTAATTCTTCGCCGGTGATTTTTGCTTTATCCAGGGTGAATGCTTCGGCTAATCTTAAGCGATAATAAATAACACCGTCCTTTTCGAAATCAATTATTTTTAATCGATATCCTTCTGATTCCAACAACATTTTAACAGCTTCAACTTTATCGAGATCAGTATTTGCCAGAAGCTGAACTTCATAGACACTATCAATGTCGTTTTTTGTAATCTGACTGGTTTCATCTAATGAAGGCTCAGTTGTATCGGTCTTTTCCTCGAATATTTCCGGAAGCTCTTCGGTTGTGACGGATTCTTCGGAAAGATCTTCTGCGGAATGATCTGATAAAAATTCCGAATCGGATATTTTTTCCACCCAGTAAGAAGTTATATCAGGAAAATTAGCTTTGATTTCTTCACCCAGTAAAATGGCATCTTCTTTAAGTAATTGCTTATCTATAAATAATGAAAAGATCAGCTTATTGGCTCGTTGTGACTCTTTTATTTTTACTGGATATCCCCTTTCTTCCAGAGTTTCCTTACTATTTATGATAAGATTCTCGTCAGTTGAAATTAATACACAGGTTTCATATTTATCTGTATTTGTTCTGGATTCCATTTCATCCGCAATTGTTTTTGAATTATTAACTTCATTAGCTGAATATTCATCAACTTCAGGGCTGGCATTTTTTCTTCCGGAAATCTGAAAAGCTAAATTTGCCAGCATGACCCCTAAAATAATCGAAGCCAGACCAATTAGAATTATCAAAATATTTGTTGTGTATTTATTACCTTCCATTTGAACTCCTTAGATTGAGGGTAAACTATTTATTAAAAAGATTTTTAGCAATAGAAAATATTCTTTTACAAAATATTAGGAATTATTTAATCGAGCGTGTAATTATAAATTTCTGATTAAATGGAGTTGTTATGGCTGAGAGATTATTTTTAATAGATGGAACGGCAATTATTTACCGAGCCTATTTTGCTTTTCTAAGAAATCCGTTGATTAACAGCAAGGGGCAGAATACAAGTGCAATATTTGGATTGGTTAACACTATGATAAAAATGATAGAAAAATATGATATTAGCAATATTCTTGTTTCTTTCGACCTGAAAGAGAAAACATTCCGGCATAAAATTACCGATACCTACAAAGCCAATCGCCCCCCTGCACCTGATGATCTGATCACCCAGATAGAACCAATCAAACAATTCTTTGAGAAGATAAATATTCCGGAAATTTCTATTTCAGGTTTTGAAGCGGATGATGTACTGGCTACGCTGGCAGAGAAGTATAAAAAGAATTATGAAGTTATAATTGTGACTGGTGACAAAGATTTTTCTCAGCTGGTTGATGAAAAGGTGAAACTCTATGATCCCTTTAAAGAAAACATAATCGGCGTGGATGAAGTTGTGGCAAAATATGGTTTAAAGCCGGAACAGTTTGTTGATTACCTGGCTATTTGCGGAGATGCTGCCGATAATATACCGGGTGTAAAGGGCATTGGTCCTAAAGGGGCTGTCAACCTGCTGAAAAAGTATGGTTCTCTGGAAAATATTTATGATAATCTGGAAAGTATTTCCAGTCAGGGCATAAAAAATAAACTGCAAGATTCCCGCGATTCAGCCTTTCTCTCCCAGAAACTGGCAAAAATAATCAAAGATGTGCCAGTAGGGGATATTGCTGAGCTTAATACCGAGTTCAACAAAAGAGATCTTCTGAATGCGGCGGATCTGCTTAAAAAGTATGAACTGAACTCAATTGTAAAAAAACTGGAACCGGAGGAATCTGCAGTTGAGATGCAGTTTGATTTTAGTTCGGAAGATAACGGATCCGAGCAGAAATTTGCAGCAGTTTTAATAGATAATAAGCAGGATTTTGACCGCTTGATCACGGAAATGAAATCGAAAAATATCATAGCGTTCGATACGGAAACTACTTCTGAAGATCCCATGAAAGCAGATCTGGCCGGGATATCACTCTGTGCTGAGGAAGATAAAGCTTACTACATTTCCGTAGGACATCAGATGGCGGACAATGTTGAGCAGGATTATGTGCTGAAAAATCTGCAGACTGTTCTGCAGGGCAAAAAACTTATCGCCCATAATGTTAAATACGATTATGTAGTTCTGAAAAGAGCCGGGCTTGATCTGGAAGGTGATTTCTGGGATACCATGATCGCCGATTATCTGCTGCATCCTACCGAAAGACATTCTCTGGAAGCATGTTCCAAACGAGAATTTGAACACGAAATGATCCACATCAAGGATCTGATCGGTACAGGTAAAAAGCAAATCACCTTTGACCTGGTCCCCACAAAACAGGCAGCCAGGTATTCTGCAGAGGATGCCTGGATAACCTATAGACTTTACGAAATTTACTCGGAGCAGCTGCAAAAAAACGACCTGGATAAACTCTTTCAGGAACTTGAGATGCCGTTATTTAAAGTTTTAGCTCATATGGAGATGAATGGCGTGTATATAGATGCTTCGATTCTGTCCACAATTTCCAAAAATAATCAGAAAATAATTGGCTCACTTACCGAAAAGATCTATAAGATTGCCGGATACCAATTTAATCTGAACTCCACTCAACAGCTGGCTAAAGTTCTCTTTGAAGAGCTTAAGATTCCTCCCGTAAAAAAAACAAAGACCGGATATTCAACCGATATTACAGTGCTGGAGAAACTTGCGGATGACTATGAAATAGCCGAACTGCTGATGGAATACAGGCAATTGACAAAACTTGAATCTACCTATGTAAAAGCACTGCCAAAGCTGATAAATGAAAATACCAATAGAGTTCATTCTTCCTTTAATCAAACTGTGGCTTCCACAGGAAGGCTTTCCAGCTCCAATCCGAATCTACAGAATATTCCCATTCGTACAGGCACGGGCAAGGAGATCCGTAAAGCTTTCACGGTAAATGATAATGACTTCGTAATTTTATCTGCAGATTATTCCCAGATAGAATTGCGTATCCTGGCTTTTCTGTCCGGCGACCCAAATTTGATAGCTGCTTTTAATAAGGGACTCGATATTCACAGTCAGACTGCCAGCATCATTTACAATAAACCTATAGAGGAAGTTACATCTGATGAGAGACGTTATGCCAAAATCATAAATTTTGGTCTGATGTATGGCATGGGTCCTCAGAGAATTCACCGCGAGTTGAAGATCAGCCAGAAAGAAGCAGTGGAATTCGTGGAAAATTATTTTGCCAAATTTCCTACCATAAGAACTTATCTGGATAAAAGCCTGGAGGAAGCAAATAAAAAAGGGTACGTGGAAACCATTTTTGGCAGGAAGCTATTCCTTCCCGATCTTTACAGTCAAGACAACCGCAGAGCCGGAGATGCCAGGAGAGTAGCGATAAACATGCCTATTCAGGGAAGTGCGGCAGATATTATAAAACTGGCAATGATCAATCTGGAGAAAAAAATCGGTGCTGATCCTGATATTAAAATGATCATTCAGGTACACGATGAGCTGGTCTTTGAAGTAAATAAATCAGCCCTGAAAAAAGCCAGGAAATTAATAAGTGAAGAAATGGAAAATGCCCTTCCTTCCCAGTATGCCAGCATAGTTAAACTTACAGTAGATATCGGAGAGGGTAAAGACTGGTTTGAAGCACATTGATCATCAGGAATTAGGTTTATAAGTTAGAAATTGCAGTAAATTTGTAGCGTTAATAAATATTTTGAATTTCAGGAGATAACGGGGTAGATTATGATCCGAAAATTGAAGATTGTAGTTTTCATTACAATTATTATTGCGTTGAACTGTGGTTTGTCAGCTGAACAGGTTGAATTTGAAACCTGTTCTGCAGTTGCAGCAAATAAACTCAGTCAGCTGGGAAAAGCTGGAGAATTCAAAATTAATAATGCAGTTCCAGTTAAAGATGATCCTGCTGAGAAGGTGTTGTTTTATGTTTTCGAGCTGCATCCTGCTGGATATATAGTAACATCGGCAGAATCCGATCTACCACCGGTAATTGCTTATTCTTTCAGTAATGATTTTTTTGCTGAGTTAAGCGGAAATGTTCTTTTGAACTTTCTTAAAACATATATTCCTTTACGTTTGAATAATTTGGCCAATTTACCGGAAACCATTATTTCCCAAAGAAATAATGTCTGGTTACAAATCCTGGATTATTCCTACAGAAACAGCAGATTTGAACAATGGCCTCCTGAAGGTACAACCCCTACGGGCGGCTGGTTGCTGGACACCTGGACTCAATCTGCGCCCTATAACAGTTTTGTTCCCATGGATCCGGTTACCGGAAACAGGAGCCTGGCTGGATGTCCCTCAATAGCCATGGCAGAGATCCTTAACTATCACAGAACAACTAACCGGGCAAACTTTAATGATGAGGATGATTATTATCACAATTATGCAGGACGTCAATACTGGATAGATGATGATCATGTGGAACAGGATTTTCTCTCTTTTCCTGAAATGAATGAAAGTCTGGATACTTTGATGTATCATTACCTTCATGAGCTGCCCGTAACCAATTCAGATAAGGCAGCGCTTGTTTTTGCCTGTGGTGTAGCAGCAACTCAGGTTTATACTTCACAGGGTTCCGGCACATTTGGCGTAAGCCAGGCTTATGATGCTTATCTTAAATTCAATTTTGAGGATATAAGTTTGATAGACGATTCTACTCCGGATTTCTATGATCAGATAATAGACAATATTATAAATGCGCTTCCAGTGCATTTTGCTTCCGTTACTCCAGCTTGGGATGCAGGACACAATTTTGTTGTTGATGGATATAATACAGATGATTTTTTTCATATTAATTTCGGTTGGGGAGGCAGCTATAATGGCTGGTATCTGCTGCCGGATGAGATTCCTTACGGACTTACCGTTGTGGAGGGGGCTGTTGTAGATATTGTTCCTGATATGTTTACCGGTTTTATTAGCGGACAGATAACTCTTGATCCGGCTGTGGAGGACACTTCTATAGTTACACTTAATCTGCAGAATTTTTCCGGTGATCAGATATTTCAACTTGAATTGGATGAAAGTGGAACAGGCAGTTATTTATATGAAATTCCAATTGGCAGCTACACTGCCACTGCTTCCTGCCCGGAATATGAAACAATAACCTGTGACGGAATAATGATAGAAGAAGATCAATTCACAAATTTAAATTATCACCTTTACAGATTAGCATCACCCTTTGACCTGACGGGAGAGCATTTAGATGGCGAGATCTCTTTGAGCTGGCAGCATTCTCAAACCCGCGAGTTTCAATACTTTAATATTTTCAGGAATATCAATTCCAGTGCTTTTACACTTCTGGATACAACTTCACAGTTGAATTATACAGATATTATAAATCCCCAAGAATCAAATATTTATGGTTATTATCTTAATGCTGTCTATTCTCAGGAAAATGAAAGCTCAGCTTCTGAAGAGATCTATATTGAAATTATAGCCTCTGCTACCGGAGAAAATATTATCCGGCCGAATAAGATGAGTAACTTTCCCAATCCCTTTAATCCCTTAACAGAGATTAATTTTCAGCTTGCAAATAGTGACAGCAGGCAGATAAAACTTTTGATCTTCAACATTACTGGTCAAAAAGTGAAAGATCTCACAAACTCGATCATTTGTCAGCCCGGCAACAGTTACTCCATAATCTGGAACGGTACTGACGATAATAACCAGCCTCTTCCATCCGGTATTTATATTGCCAGACTTAAGTCAGGAAACGACATTGCTGCCAGGAAAATGCTTTTATTGAAATAAAAGAAAAAGATCTTCAGACAAAAATGAAAAGTGATTTATTAACCGAATTAAAAGCTGAATTTGATCAGCCTTTCACTGGCTGGAATTTCAGTTATCTAACAGATAGCGGTCGCATGCTGGAATCTGAAGTGAACTGGAAGTATCGTTCTCTAATTGAAAAATATTCAAAAACATGTGGCAATCTACTGGATATGGGAACCGGTGGCGGAGAATTTCTGATCTCCCTGAAAAATCTTCCTGAACAGGTTTATACTACGGAAGGTTATAAACCAAACCTGAAAACAGCAAAGAACAACTTGAGAAAGATAAATGCTACCGTTAAATTTATTGATGAAGACAACAAAATACCTTACAAAAATAATTATTTTGATCTGATCATTAACCGGCATGAAGAATTCGATGCAGCAGAGGTTTACCGGGTCCTGAAGCCTGGCAGCATCTTTCTTACACAGCAGGTGGGAGGGATAAACGATCTTAACCTGAATACCTTTCTGGGAGCTAAGCTGCCATCTTATCTTAACTGGAGTCTCAGCCAGGCTTTAAAACTGATGTCGGAAGCAGGTTTTATAATTCTCGATCAGCAGGAATCTTTGGGTTATACAAGATTTTTTGATGTAGGAGCAATCTGCTATTATCTGAAATGTATCCCCTGGCAAATTTCCGATTTTTCTGTAGAACGTTATCAAAGCAGACTTGTTATGTTGCATGATTACCTGCAGAAAAATGGTTCAATAGATCTGGTTAATCATCGTTTTCTCGTAATTGCCAGAAAATGAAAAGTCTATGAAAGAAAATATAAAACTGATCTCGACCATATCAAACATTGAATATCCCTTTTCAAGAATACAGGAAAAGGCTGAGAACGGCGAACCCCTGGAAGTATTTCTGCCGGAAATCAATAAAGTCAGGATCCTGCAGGGAGAATTCATCTGGCAGCGGTTCGCGGAGTTTCTTCCGGTGAAAGTTCAAAAAGATCTTTCTTTAAAGGAAGGCAATACTCCACTAGAACAGGCTGAAGTAGATTTGCAAGATTTCTGTGGTATTGAAAAACTCTATCTCAAAAATGAGACCCTGAATCCCACGGGCAGTTTTAAAGATCGTGGCTCATTGCTGGTAACAGCTATGTGCAGGGAGATGGGAGAGACTCACACTGCCACAATTTCCACCGGTAATATGGGAAGCTCCATCTCTGCTTGCGGAAAAAAAGCCGGCATAAAAGTGATCGTGTTTATCCCTCATAATACTCCGGATGATAAGATTCAACTGATGAGCCAGTACGATCCTGAGATTTTTAAAGTACATGCTTCCGATTATTCAGAAATGAAGAAAACCATTCTCTCCCTGGCTGCAGAACTGAAACTCCGAATTGTCTCGGGCAACGGCCCGCTAAGGGTGGAAGGTTATAAACTTACAGCTTTTGAATTATTCGAACAGATGCGGGGTAAAGTTCCGGATTATATTGCAGTTCCCACTTCTGCCTGCGGACATATTCGCGGCATTTTTAAAGGTTATCGTGAATTGCTGGCGGCGCGGTTGATCGAGAGGCTTCCCAAAATGATAATAATACAAGCAGAAAATAACAGTCCTATAGTATCCGCAATTAAACAGGGAAAAAGAGAGATTATTCCCTTCAGGAATTTTCAGACGATTGCCCATGCCATAACTTCCGGAGAACCTTACGGCGGAAATGAATTAATTTTAAAGGCAGGGAAATTCAGCTGGCTGGCGGAAAGTGTCAGTGAGCAGGAAATAATGGATTCACAGAGGATGCTTCAAGAATCGGGATTTCTGCTTGAGCCTGCCTCTGCTACAGTTTTACCGGCAGTCAGAAAATTAAGAAAAGCCGGTAAGATCGGTGATGACGAAAAAGTGATACTTATGCTTACGGGCTCAGGCAGAAAAAGCATAATAAAAAACTTAGAAAGTAAGACGAAACTAATTTCCTGTGAACTGAAAGATGTGCATTCTAAGCTTAAAAAACTTTCTCTTTGAATAATATATTTTATAGTTTCCTAAAATTATTAGAAGGAAGGGGTTATGGAAAATAAAATTACGATAACTATAATTGTTATGGCTATTGTTGTACTTGCCGGAATTGCGGCAGCATTTGGTATTTTTTCAGATTCTGGTAAAGGTCCTTTTATACATGAATCCGTACGGGGATTGAAGGTTGAAATCTATGGCAAGGGAATTTACCAGCATATGTCAGCTGATGTGACAATTCAGGGTATAGCACAGGATTATGTTACTTTATTCATTGCAATTCCGCTTCTTTTGATTGCATTAACAGGATATCGGAAAAAATTATTGAGGTTTCATTTCCTGCTTTGTGGGATTTTAGGGTATTTTCTTGTTACATACCTGTTCTATACAGCTATGGGAATGTATAATATTATGTATCTATTTTATGTTGCTCTGCTTGCTTTATCATTTTTTGGCTTTTTCCTGACTCTTCGGCCTCTTGATAATCCTGACCCTGAGTTCAGTTTTTCAAACAAAACTCCTGCAAAAACGATTGGCTGCTTCATGATTTTTAATGCGATATCAGTTGCATTTCTCTGGTTAAGTATAATTGTTCCTCCTTTAATAGATGGCACCATATATCCTGTTGAGCTTAAACATTATACAACTTTGATCGTTCAGGGGTTTGACCTGGGTCTGCTGCTGCCCATTTCTTTCATTATCGGGATACTGCTTATTCATAAAAAACCTGCAGGATTTATTTATGGAACGGTCTATCTGGTTTTTCTCGCTATTTTAATGACAGCCTTATCGGCGAAAATCATAGCCATGGCTATAAATGACGTAAATGTGATTCCGGTAATATTTATTATACCTACAGTTAATATTATTGCACTGTTAAGTGCTTATTTTATGGTTAAAAATATTCCTGGTAAACTATAAGGAATTCAGGCTGAATAAATTACTGAGCAGGAATTTTTACTTGCCTCGTACCAATGATCAGTTTTTCCAGTCCGTTCAATTTTGCCATATCCATAATTTCCACGACGGTGCCATGGGGAACTTCCTTGTCCGCTTTCAGCAGAAGGCTTTTATCTGGGGAGAGTGTAATTTGAGTTTGCAGTTTTCCGGATAATTCAGTCATTTCTACCGGCTCACCGTTTAAGAAAATTTTACCGTCAGCCTGAAGAATGAGCTCCAGACCCTCGCTTCTGTCGCCGGAACTGGTTTGCGTTTTGGGCAGATCCAGTTTAATGCCCGGATGCTCAACAAAACTGGTGGTAAGCATAAAAAAGATCAGCAGCAGCAGTACCACGTCTATAAGTGAAGTTATATTGATCACTACCTTCCTCTTCTTTTTATCCAGCAGTCTCATATTTATCTTCCTTTCCGGAACATTTCCATTTTATTTAGCAGTGTGTTTGATAAATTTTCGATGTCGAGGATCAGATTTTCTGCTTTTCGGGAAAAATAATTGTAGAAGATCAGAGCAGGAATTCCGACGGAAAGTCCGGCAGCGGTCGTAATTAATGCTTCCGATATGCCCCCGGAAAGGGCTGAAGCTTCTCCTACCCCTTGCAGAGAGATCACCTGAAACACCTTTATCATTCCCACGACGGTTCCCAGTAAACCCAGGATCGGAGTTACAGCAGCAATTGTTTCTAAAACTCCCAGACCTTTTTCCAGACTTCTTATCTCCTGTCTGCCCCGGTCGGACAACTCTTCTTTCCGGTGTTCATAGGTTCTGCCGCTCTGCATCAGCACTATTTTCATCAGGTTGGAAAGCACACCTTCGTGCTGGTTGCAGACTGAGATAGCGAGGGGTAGATCTTCTTCCGAACTTACACTGTTGATCACACTTTTCACTTCGGGAATGATGATTCTTTTCCGACGCAAAGTGATCAGTTTTTCTATGATAACTTCCAATGATATAAGACTGCTTACTGCTATAGGAAGCATTAAAATACCTCCCTTCAGAAAAAACGACCAGATTTCTTCAAACATAAAATCACCTCTTATTTTTTAATATATTATAGGAAAAGGTTACGGTAACTATCAGATTCTCTTCCGGAAAATTCTGAGGAAGAGGCATGAAGGGCGAAGAGCCTTCAATAGCCATGGAACTAGATTGATCCAAAGAATAATGGGCATTGCTTTCCAGCATCTGAATATTTTTAACACGGCCGTCGGGCAGCACGGTAAAACGAAATCTGTTCACTCCGCTTATAGCACCCATGTGAGTGAAAGCAAAGGGGGGATTCCAGTTACTCTCAATAGTTTTTTTCATGGCAAGCATATAAGGGGCAAAATCCCAGTTATAGGTATTGAAACTTATAGCTCCCTGTTGCGCTGCATCAGAGATCAGATTCTTAAAATTTAACTTATTTGAATTATCCTGCTGTTGCTGTAGAATGGTTTCTTCAGAACCTTCTTTCCCCGATTCGTTCAAACTCAAAAGCTCTTCTTGTAAATCAGTTTCTCTGGTTTCCTCAGATTCCTTTTCATTATCTGAAAGCTGTTCCTCTTTTTGTACAATTTCAGGGATTGGAGCTGCTTCTGGTTGCTGAAATTCTTTAAATTCGGTTTCACCTTCATTAAAAGGCAGATCAAGTCCGGAAAGTTCATCTGCTTCTTGATCTCTGGCAGCAGTACTTTTGTCTGAAACCAGATCTGAACTCTCAGTCGGTTCTTCTATCGGGCTGTCTTCCGGTGTTTCGATCAGCTGGAAAACCAGTCGGTTATCAACAGGTTCTACCGGCTCAGGGTTTTTTGAAAATAAGAGGTCAAGACGTTCAGCTTTCTGGAATAAAATGATCAAAAGCAGGTGAAACAATATAGAGAGCAAATATGCTAATCGTCTTATTTTTTTTATTTTCATCTAATATTTTTTACCGTTCTTAATAATCAATTATATACAACATAATGAAAAGCCGATAAATAAGTAACTGAATTTAAGCAAGAAAAATATCCATTTCTTACAGGGAAAGATACTCCAGGCTATTTTATAGCAAGCCAGCACGAGTTCAGAGTTAAAAAAGTGAGTTATTCATTTTCTTTCGTTCCGAGTTTTTCATTCTATTTTTTACTTTCCAGGACAAGTAATTTTATTCTATACTGCAAAAATTATACTGAAAAATCCCCATTTTTAACCTGAAAACTGACTTTTTACACAAGATTCTTTATTCTTATTCCAAAATTTTTTTACCTTGCTTCGATTTGGTCAAATAAAGAGGGAATAAGGTTGACATCTTTGTTTTAAATCCAGATTTTACCCCAAATTTTCAAAGCAGAATCACGGAGGAATTAATGAGTAAAAAAGTTACGATCTTTGGAGCTGGCTTAGTAGTAAAACCAATGGTAGATTATCTTGCAGGCAAAGATTATGATATTACTGTTGCCAGCAGGACCCTGAGCAAAGCTGAAAAACTGGCTGCACCTCATGCTAATGTAGAAGCCAGACAATTTTTAAGTGATGATGAGCCAGTCATGATCGAATTTATTAAGAATAGTGACCTGGTTGTCAGCCTTCTTCCTGCGACTTTGCATGTAAAAGTTGCTGAGAAATGTATAGAACATAAAACAGATATGGTTACTACTTCTTATATCAGTCCTCAAATGAGGGCATTAAATACTAAAGCTGAAGCTGCCGGTATAATAATTCTCAATGAGATCGGTGTTGATCCCGGCATAGATCACATGAGTGCGATGAAGATCTTCCATAAAGTAGAAAACGAAGGCGGGAAAATCGTCAGTTTCATGAGTTATTGCGGTGGTCTTCCGGCTCAGGAAGCTAATACCAATCCTCTGGGATATAAATTTTCCTGGGCACCCAGGGGTGTTTTAAAAGCCGCCGGAAATGGTGCCAGATTCATGATTGATGGCGAGGTTAAAGAAATTGAAGGGAAAGACCTGTTTAAAAACTACTGGTTTGTAGATGTGGAAGGGGTAGGAACCCTGGAAGCTTATCCCAACCGTAATTCGCTGGATTATATAGACCTTTATGATCTGAAAGATGTAAAAACAATGTATCGTGGCACTTTCAGAAATATAAGCCATTGCGAGACCTGGTATATTCTTTCCCAAATGGGATTTTATTCTGAAGATGAAGTCTTTGAAGAACTGGATGGAACGGTTAGAGATTTCATTTTAACTAAAATTTTCCAAACTTCCAAAACAGAGAACCTGAAAGAATTGCTGATGAAAAAATATAATCTGCCTGAACATAGTGTAATTCTGAAAAAA
>LKUH01000077.1 GCA_001412425.1 Candidatus Cloacimonas sp. SDB | reverse complement strand
GGTTAACAAAAATATTGGAGTTATTACGCAATATTGGCGTGGGTGTGGGTGTTAGGGGCTTTCTGTGAAATTGAAATATTGGAGTGCATATGAAATATCAAGTATATAAACTTGGAAATCTAAAAGGTGGTGAAATAGTTAATGTCGTTTTAAGCGGAAATGCTGCGAATGTAAAACTAATGAACAGCTCTAACTTTAACAATTATAAAAATGGTAGAAGACATACATATTATGGTGGTTATGCAAAAAAATCACCTGTGAAGATACCAGTTCCGTCATCGGGACAATGGTTTGTTACAATAGATTTGGGTGGTTATTCTGGAACAATTAAATCTTCTGTTAATGTTTTACCAGGTAAACTACCTAATATAAAGCAAGCACCATTGTCTACAATTCCGTCATTGCGTCTTGATAAGGATTACATTGATGGGAGATTTATTGATAAAGAAGATAATCGAGAATTTGATGTTTTCATTTCTCACGCTTCTGAAGATAAAGATGATGTCGTTCGACCATTAGCCATAAAGCTTCGCTCATTAGGCTTAAAAGTTTGGTTTGATGAATTTGAGCTAAAAATTGGTGATAGTTTACGAAGAAAAATAGACAAAGGCCTTTCTAGAAGCCGTTTTGGGATTGTTATTCTCTCAAATGTTTTTATTAATAAAGGTTGGACCAATTATGAATTAGATGGAATCATAACAAAATCAATTTCAGGACAACAAATAATTTTACCAATTTGGCATAATATTACTAAACAGCAAGTCATTGATTATAGTCCTTCACTTGCCGATAAACTTGCACGAAACACCGCAGTTCACACAATTGATGAGATTGCAGAAGAAATACATTCTGTAGTCGTACAATAAAAAATAAGGAGTAATAATTGGCTTTATTCCAAAAAGTTATAGTAAAAAAATATCTAAAAAATTTACCCTCCGATTTGATAGACGAAAGATATAAAAAATATTCTGAGCATTTTCATGATTTTGAAATGGCAGAAAGAGTAAAAGCTCTAAAAGAGGAACAATATCAAGAAGGATTTTTAAGAGATTTATTTGTTCAATGTTTAGGTTATACAATTAATCCTTTCGAAAATTTCAATTTAACAACTGAATTTAAAAATAAAACCGATGCTGAAAAAGCAGACGGAGCAATTTTAAAAGACGGAAATCCAATTGCAGTTATCGAGTTAAAATCAACAAAAACAAAAGATTTAAAAACAATTGAAAAACAAGCATTTAATTACAAAGCACATCAAACAAACTGCAAATATGTAATAACTTCAAATTTCGAAAAAATCCGATTATACATTAATGATGCAACCGAATTTGAAGAATTTAATGTTTTCCAACTTTCCGAAAATGATTTTAAATTCCTTTATCTCTGTTTAAGTAAAGACAGTATCTTAAATGATATTCCTTACTTAATGAAAGAAAAATCTAACCAGCACGAAGATCTAATTTCAAAAAAACTTTATAACGATTACTCAGATTTTAGAAACAACATTTTCCAAAATTTGATAAAAAATAATCCGCAAATTGATAAACTGATTTTATTTAAGAAATCTCAAAAATTGTTAGATCGATTTTTATTCATTTTCTTTTGCGAAGATAAAGGTTTAATTCCTCCAAATTTAATTTTTAAAATTATCAATGATTACAAAACACTCAAAGATTTAGATGCTTACACTCCCCTTTATAAGTTGTTTACAAAATATTTTGGTTACATTAATAAAGGTTATGAAAAACTTTCAATTGATGCTTATAATGGCGGTTTATTCCAATTTGATGAAATTTTAGATAACGTTAAAATTGATGATGAAATATTAATAGATGATTCTGTGAAACTCTCGAATTATGATTTTGATTCTGAAATTGATGTAAATATTCTGGGTCACATTTTTGAACACAGTTTAACTGATATTGAAAAAATAAATGCTGAAATCAGCGGAGAAAATTTAGATAAAAAACAAACAAGAAGAAAAAAAGAAGGTGTGTTTTACACTCCCGATTACATCACAAAATATATCGTTGAAAATACAATTGGAACACTTTGTAATGAGAAAAAAGAAGAACTGAATTTAACTAACATCGAAGTAGATGAAACGTATTTTAAGAAATCAAAAAATGCTCTTACACTAAAAGGCGTGAAACTATTTGAAACACTCGAAATTTATAAAAATTGGCTTCTATCTCTTAAAATCCTTGATCCTGCTTGTGGTAGCGGTGCATTTCTAAATCAAGCTCTGAATTTCTTAATTGATGAACACAATTTCATAATTGAGTTTAAAACAGATTTGCGAAAGGGACAATATTTTGCTTTCGATATTGATACAGCAGTTTTAGAAAATAATTTGTATGGAGTCGATATTAATGAGGAATCTGTTGAAATAGCTAAACTTTCCCTTTGGCTTAAAACTGCCAAAAATGGTAGAAAATTAACAGATTTGAGTAATCACATTAAATGTGGTAATTCATTAATTGATGATCCGCAAATTGCTGGAGATAAAGCTTTTGACTGGAACTTCGAATTTCCAGAAATCATGCAAAAAGGTGGTTTTGATGTCGTGATTGGAAATCCACCTTACGTTCCAGGAAAGTCATTATCAGTTGATAACAAGAATTTCTTTAGACAAAATTATCCATTCTTAACCGGCAAATATGACTTATATATTTTATTTATTATTAAAGCCTTAAATCTTACAAATAGTAGTAAAATGTTTAGTCTAATTATTCCAAACACTTTTCTCGTTAATGAAAATGCAACTTTATTAAGAAGAAAATTAATTGATGACTTTAGTATTGAAAAAATTAGAATTTTTAAAGATGATGTTTTTCCAGATGCAAACGTTGAAAGCATAGTAGTATGCTCTTCAACTTTAAAAAAACATAATAAAATTTTGTTATTTGATGAGCAAGATGCGTATATTGGTAAAACGTCTATCGAGACAATACTTCTTGATAATTATTGTAGAATTCAAATAAATGTATCAAACGAAGATTTAAATGTTTTAAGGAAAATCAATAATAATACTGCAAAACTAAATGAAATTGCGGATATTTGTATTGGTATTCAAATTGGAGGTTCTGGTAATAGCAAAGATTTTAAAGAAAAATATATTTCAAATTTTAAACAAAACGAAACTTTCAAAAAAGCAATTGATGGCAAAGACTTTGATCCATATCATATTAACTGGAGAAATAAATACATTTCTTATGGAGATTGGCTTCACAGAAAAAGGGATGAAAAGTTTTTTTTAAAATCGAAAATCTTAATTCGTCAAATCGGTAGTACTCCTGTTTCTATAATTGATAAAGAACAATTTTATACTCTAAATACAATATACAATTTAATTATAAAAGAGAATTGTAATGATTTTGTTTTAGAGTACATTTTCCTTCTATTAAATTCGAAAATTATAAAATATTACTGGAACAAGTTATTTAGTGACAATAAGACATTGTTTCCAAAAATCAAAAAATCTCAGTTAATTGAAATTCCAATTTCTGTAATACCCATCGAATCTCAACAACCATTTATTGAAAAAGCAGATTTAATGCTTTACTTAACTAAACAAAAACATGATAAAATTAACAATTTCCTGCATCGTCTTGAAACCAATTTTGAGATTGAAAAGTTAGGCAAAAAGATACAAAACTTTTATGATTTTGACTTCAAGACTTTGCTTTCCGAGTTGAAAAAGAAAAAGGTAAAATTATCTTTCTCGCAGCAAGATGAATTTGAAAAATATTTTAATAATTACACAGATGAAATTAATGAATTACAAAGGCAAATCGACAAAACCGACAAAGAAATAGATCAGATGGTTTATGAACTTTACGGTTTAACCAAAGAGGAAATCGAGATTGTTGAAAAAGGATAACGAAGCCCCTAACAGGCGGCTCCACATTAAGCGAGAAGGTATCTGAAAGAACGTGGCAGCCGCAAAACATTAGTCGCATCTTGTGCTAATCAATAAAAACGTATTTTTACTTTACAATAGTTGGGAGTATTATTTGGAGTAATCCAAAAGGAGAATTAAAAAATATGGAAAATATTACTTCAAGTTTAGAGGATTATCTCGAAGCAATTTATATCTTAGAACTTAAAAATAAAGTCGCTCGCATTACAGATATTGCTAAACATCTAAATATAAAAAAATCTTCCGTTTCTAAAGCACTGAAAATATTGGCAGAAAAAGACCTGATAAACTATGAACCATATAAATTTATCACCCTTAAACCTGCTGGTGTTATTCTATCTAGAAGGATTCTAAATAAACATAAAACGCTTAAATTATTTTGTGAAAGTATTCTGCATATTAACGAAGAAAATTCTGACACAATAGCCTGTAAAATGGAGCATTTTATATCCTGCTCAAATCTACAGAATTTCCTTCATTTAATAGATTTTTTTAAAGAAAACAATGAAATCAATGAATTATGGGAAGCAAAAATTGAGTCATTAAGTAATAAAGAAAAGTGTTGAAAAATTCCGAATAAAAAATATCCTCTTGGAAAACAATAGAAAAATTTATTCAAGAGGAGATTAACAGTTTCAAACTTTGCGCTATTCAAATATCAAATAGTCAATTCCAATTCCTACTTCATAATCATCTTTCATAATGCCTGATGAAACAGAAAATTCAAGCCTTTCAATTGGATATAAAAGAAATTCTATACTATCCGCATTCGTATATTTTATCGCTAGTTTCTCAAATTCTACAATAGAATATATAGCAAAATCAGGTATACAATAAATATTTCCTATGAATAACATAATAATTGCAATTAAACATTTTTTTTCATCTTTTATCCTTGATTCTAAACCTTTACTTCCCAGAGACAAAACATGAATCCAGGAAGTAAAGTGATGGTCCTATTTCATCATGATCATTTTGTTAACAGCTGTATTCTTACCGTAATTTATTATATAAAAATAAATTCCGGAAGGGACGGTATTTTCGTTTTCATCTTTTCCATCCCAAACTACCGAATGTTTTCCTACTGAGAACTGACCTGCTGATTTGCTGAGTAACTTTTTCACTTTCTGCCCTTTCAAATTATAGATTTCAATTCGTGTATTTTCGTGTAAATTCGTGGTTTCAAAACTTATTGTTGTTGATGGGTTTAACGGATTGGGATAATTCTGTAGATTGATAACTGTCTCTTGAATCAAATTATCACCAATACTTACCGGAATGTAATCGACTTCCAGGTAAGGATGAAGATTTGAATTTGAATGTTCTTTTGAATAGAATTTGCTGAATTTACTTCCTGTTTGTGCTCTGATGAGAAGTCCATAATTTTCAATATCTTCATTTATCCAAGCCTGGACAAGCTGTGTAATATCGATATTGTGCCATCCGTTCACATTGAAACCATAAGAAGCCCAAACATAACTGTCATATTGTGCGTGTGTATGCGAATTCCAGGTTTCCTCATCCCAATCTTCGGTAATCGCATGATAATTCGTGCTGGTAGTTCCGCCCTGCGGACATCCCATAAAACGATTCAGATTTAATGTTGCACTATTGATTGTCTGATCTAATAATTGAGATAGGTCAAACTTGATCATAATCCGCTCAAAATGTCCAACCGGTTGAAATTCTGCGACCCACAATTCAGTAGTTGTAGGTGGTAAAGTCGGATGCTCTACATCGGTGTACATATCATCACAAGGTGTGATAGCAACAGTATCTGCATTTGCAATGGATACAAATGCTAAAACCAGAACTGCTAAAGCAGCATATAGTTTTGTTTTCATGATAAATTTCTCCTTTTCCCCGATTTATCGGGATATTTTTTTTGATTAAAATCCTGTCTGTAACCTGACAATAAGTTTTCCGGCTTCTTCTGATTCGTTATCCGGAACAGTTACAGGAAACTCATAATCGATTTTAAGTTTTGTGTGTTCTTCATCTAATCCGAAAGTAATGCCGGCAGTTAGATAGTTAGAAACGAAATTTTCGCATAAGATATTATCATCAATTGTAGTTGCCGGATCATTCCAATAAAAAGCATCGAGATCAGCAGCTTTGTTCCACGATTGATACATTACATAAGGTTGGATATAAGGAATTGTTTCGCTGTTCGTTTTGATCGTGTATGCTCCCTCAATATAAAACGCATTCATTTCAAGATCATCAGCAGGTTTGATTATTTCAGGAATAAGGCTTCCTGTAAAACCTTTTCCAGCATAATATTCTCCGCGAAGGAAAATATTATTGAAATCAAAATCGGCTCCGAAACCGAATCTGTTACCTTTCTCATAAATAGGCATATTTGTTTCTTGATTGATATTTCCCAAGTCCTGCTTGATCAAATTATAATATCCGCCTACCGACAAACCCGGCAAGGGAGTTCGGAAAATCAAGCCGATATTTCTGTCATATTCCGTATCAAAAGACTCTTCCTTCGGTCCGTTTAAAATGCCGATCTGCGTTTCAAATCCCATCGTTTCCGTAAAATCATAATCTGCTTCAAAGATAAGACCTGTCGGATGACACTGGTTTTTGAAAACATCGAGAAAATGTGCTTTCTCTGCCGTGAGAACACCGACGCATTCATTGTGCATCTCAAACCCTCGCATAATATGACCTTTCATAAAACCGATTTTCATAAACTTATTCGGTTTGTAAAACAGACCTGCTTCCATAAGCAGAACATTGATTCCAAGTCCGCCAGTGCAGGTTGCCATCCCAATTTCCATATTATATTCGATTTTTTCTTTGAATTTGCCTTCTGCTTCAATTGTTGCACTGCGCACTGCAAATTTGTTTACAGGAACCGTATAGATCGTATTCTCAAAATCTCCGCCGTAAGATGAATCCTGAACAACATCGTTATCTCCAAAATACGATTCAGCCTGAATGACTATATTTGTATGAATTTCAGGCAATTCAAATTCTGCAAACAAACTCATCTGCAAAATTAGTACTAATGTGATCATTGTTAATAATTTCATAATTTTTTTCTCCTTTTTTTTTGCTCACGGATTACACGAATTTTTTTATTTGAAAAATTAATATCCGTGCCATCTGTGTTCTTTTTTTTGATAAAT
>LKUH01000076.1 GCA_001412425.1 Candidatus Cloacimonas sp. SDB | reverse complement strand
GCAACGAATGTCAGTGGACAGCAGACCATGGCAAACCAGACATACAGCATTGACTTAGATGCTCCAATTGTGAACATAGAATCACCTGTTGATGGAGCTGAATTTGACATAGGAAGTTTAGTAGACATCAGAGCTTACTACTCAGATGCCAAGTCAGGAATCAGCAACATCGTACTCAAGGTAGACGGAAGTGTGATTTCAGATTCAATGATGACTATGACAATGTCATCACTATGGTACACAAAAGAATTTGAAATGGGTCATCATAACATTGAACTGGTTGTAACGGATCATGTTATGAACACAACAACTGTTACCTGGAGTTTCGTAGTTACAGATGCCAACGTAGATCTGGTAATTAATGATATAAGCCTGGCCAATAATCCGATTGATTTTGACGCAGGTGAAATGTTAGAATTCAAATTTGATATATCTAAAACAGCGGATATAAATATTACTCTTTATGATTTTGCCGGAAAAGAAGTGATGAAGATGTCTGGAAGCAGCAGAGGAGTTATTACCTGTGACGGTAGAACAGGTAAGGGCATTAAATTAGCTCGTGGTGTTTATTTTGCCAGAGTAGCTGTAAGTGACGGCAGATCATATCTGGAAAGAATCATTAAGATAGCAGTAAAATAGAATAATTCTGGGAAGGGGGATTTTCCCCCTTCCCGGATCAATTTATATGGAGGATAAAATGAATAAAAAACTACTAGTTGTCATGGTAAGTTTAGTACTCATAGGCATGATTTCTACGGTCGCGGCCGAGAACAATCATCTGTTCCCCTGGATGAGAATGGGTCTTGGAGCTCGTGGAATGGCAATGGGTGGTACCGGTACAGCTCATATGAACAACATTACTGCTGTTTATTGGAATCCAGCTGCTTTAGGTAACATTAAAAGAGCAGAATTTGCTGGGATGTATACCGATATGGGCTTAGACAGGAATCACAATTTTGCCGCCTTGGGAGTTCCCTTTAAATACGGGTATGTTGCTTTGAGCTGGATACAGGCAGGCGTATCTGATATCGCTGGTTCACAGAATTATAATTCAACTGGAAATTTTACGGCCAACGATCATAGTATCTCACTAAGTCTGGCCCTGGGAACAGGTCGATTTAAAGTGGGATTTACGCCTAAAATGTATCTCTCTAAGATTGATGATGATTCACAAAGCGGTTTCGGTACAGATCTCGGTTTTCTCTGGGATATCAATGATTACATCAGCATGGGTGTTACGCTCAGAGACCTCTATTCCGAATTAGATGGCGAAGAAGTTCCTGCTCAGTATAACCTCGGATTAGCAATTCGTCCGATCTGGGGTCTTACTTTTGCAACCGACCTGAAAACCGAGAAACACACAGATGAAGAAGTTTATGTTAGTATCGGAGCAGAATATTGGACTGGTGCTGGTAAAGACACGGAAGTGGGTTCAAGTTATTCTGCAATAAACCTGGAAGAAAAGACAAAATGGGATGATATTCTTTCTAATACACAAGCTGGAATAAGACTTGGATCTAATGACGGCAATTTTACAGCTGGTTTTGGTATTAGATTCAAAATGCTTGAGACAAATTATGCTTATTTAGCTGAGACTGAAGAAGGTTTTGAAGATTCCCATCAGATCTCTTTAATTTTAAGATTTTAAGAAATTATGGGAGAATGACTCTCCCTTAATTTCTATTTAAGAATGTAAGGAGTTCCCATGAAGAAATTACTGCTAATTTTATTAGTCTTGATTTATGCAGTTCTGCTCTTTGGGTCTAATGACAGGTTTTTTGTAGACGCT
>LKUH01000075.1 GCA_001412425.1 Candidatus Cloacimonas sp. SDB | reverse complement strand
GCAAAAATGAAAACGAAAAAACGCGTGGGAACATGATGAAAATAGGGTGCAAGCTGTGCCGTGCTCCACACATTGAAATCGAGTAAGGGAAATTCACGTTTCATTAAATTGATAATGTTTCTTACAGGCTCTTTGTATAAAACAAATTCCTTCTGAAGAAAGGAATACCAGCCTCTGCCGGCAGAATTGATAAATCCAGCTTTTTTGAACCGAGTCAGATTCTTCCGCAAAGTTTCCAGATTATAATTCGGATATTGGGAATAAAGGTCTGTTTTCAGCTTATTCAGGCTGAAGTACTGCTTTCCCGTTTTTCGGTAGCTTTCGATCAGGTTCAGAATTATTTCTTTTTTCAAAATTTCTCTCTTTGCTTTGCTTTCATATTTCTCTCTATCGCTTCCGCCAGCTTGGGATAACGCCGCCAATACCAATTCTCTACTTCTTTTATGTCTTCCTCGTTCAAATTATACATCTCGTAAACCAGCCTGTCGATCTCCAATTGCTCGTTTATAGTATAATTATAATCGCAATTTTTTTCCAGTTTTTCTATAATTTGTTTTGATAGTAAGTTAAGTTTTGAATTGGAATGTTGTGTGAGTATAAGTTCTTCAATGTCTTGAGTATTTGTTCCAGCCGTATGGTTTATGTATGTTAACAACAGATAACGAGTAAAAGTCGAACAAAGTTTTGCCAATAATTCCATTGTATCTAATTCTTCATCTATAATCATTAAATGAGCATTAATGTCAAAAACATCGTATTTCGAATATCGAAAACATGGTGAGTAACTACCTGCGACTGAAAAAAATATTCCTTCCCCAAAATATAGATTTTTATTCCTTAAACAGTTGAGATTATCTAATTCTAGAATAGATTGTTTTGTCCATTGATAGAAATGTGTAATTGGCTGATAAAAATTAAGTAATGTATTGTTTCGAACATGATCTCCAAATTTCATCATTGTTATAAAATTCTTTTTTCCTGTAATTCCAGATAATTTTTCTTCTTCTGTCAACGGATGGGTAGCCAATAAATCCTCGTTTATTCTTTTGTAGCGTCCCTCTTCAATGGTTCTCATGTATTTGTCATGAAAACCTTCATATGATTTTATACCACCAAATCCTTTATATAGTTTCCCCAATTTAACCAGCTCCAGTTCTTTGCCATTGAAATCGACTTTGTAGATGGTTTTGCCCTCCACCATTTCGCTTCTGCCGGTATCTTCCATCAGGGCAAAGAGTTTGGGAGAAGCGATGAAGAAGCTGTGGTTGGAAAAGCGGGGAATGAGCTTCTGTTTGTAGGCAAACACGGCAAAATCGCGTTCGCTGTAGATGGTTTCTCCATCTTTTCTGCTGTCAAAATCGGCAAGTTCAGCCAGCAGTTCAAAGCCGGCTTCCAGGTTGCCGGTGTTCCAGCTTCCGTTGGGCTGTTTTATCTTAAAGGGAGAAAGATCGGCTGCAATAATGCGGTTTTCGGCATTGTCGGCAAAACGCAGCCGGGGAGAAGTTCTTTTGATGAAAGTATAAACTCCGGTATTCACGGTAGCACCGAACGTATCTGCCGGCACGGAGATGAGGAATTGGGTGTCGGTTTCTTTCAGTAACTGGTTGCGCAGGTTTTTGTGAGATTTTATGGTCTGCCAGGTATCGCTCATAATGTAGCAGAGTGTGCCGCCGGGTTTGAGGATTTTGAGACCGAGCGATACAAAAATTCCGTAGCTGTCTTTGCTGTTAAGCTGGAATTCATCGCGGGTTTTCACGTCCACTTTGATGCCGTAAGGCGGATTGGCGATCACGATATCGAAGCCGCCTTTGGCTTCGATTTCATCAAAGAAATCCAAACCCCAGTTAAAATGTTCGGAAAGCAGATGCACAGATGAAAGCTTCTTTTCTATGGATGCTATGCGATCCAATGATTCTTGTTTTAAATCGAGATTCTGTTCATCTTCTTCGAAGAAGTTGCCCTGTCCTTCGGCAATGCTTTCCAGATATTTCTGTTCTTCAGATTTCTTTTTGTTCAGAAACCAGGTAAGGTAATCAGTTTTCAATTTATTGATTTTTTGTTTTGCTTTATTTTTCTTTTCCAGATTTACGATTTCTTGAAATTCTTTTTTAGCAGCTTGAAATGTCTTCAGTAATTCCAGTCCTTTTGTATCCGGTTTCAGTTTTCTTTCCTGATCAAAATCATATCCGGCAATCTTAGAAATCAGCGAATCTCCCTGATAAATATGAAAATCAAGGTTGGGGAGAGGCGGGATCTGCTCGATGTTTTCCACTTCCAGATCGACGATAAGCGAGAGCCAGAGCCGCAGGTTTGTGAGGTGAACAGCTTTTTCCTGCAAGTCTACGCCGTAGATGCAATTTTCGATAATCTGCCGTTTCAGGTCGTAACGGTAGTTTTGTTTTTCTTTTTCAGCCGGATTTATGGCGCTGTCAATAGCATCGATGATCTCGATGATCTTGAGTAGGATTCCCACCGGATAAGCGCCGGAACCGACAGCCGGATCGACAATGCGGATGTCCAGAAGGCGTTGTCTAATCTTATTTAACTCAGAATCAGAGAGTTTTTCTGCTTCTATATTAAATACAAGTTCTTTCAGTTTTTTACGATCAATACGCAGAGTTTTCTGATTTGCCAGATCGTTGAGCAGAGACTGCTTCACCATAAAGGAAACGATGAATTTGGGAGTGTAGTATGAGCCGGAAGCTCTGCGAGCATCGGGAATGTCTTTGTATTTATTCTGTTCTAATCCCAATATTAAACGCTCAAATATAGTACCCAACATTTCCGGGTCGATGGCGATTTCTTTTTCATATTCGGTATCTTCGCGTACGGTAAAATTATATTTCGTGAAAAGACCATCCAATACAACTTGAAACTCGCTATTTGCGATTCTGATCTTTTTCTCATCGTCTGTGAATTCGAAAAGTCCGCCGTTCAGGAAAGGAATATCTTGGAAATCGTTATTTTCAGCATTATTAGATATTTTTTCAAACAGTGGGATGAGAAAATCTTTGTAATAGTTTTTGTTTCCAATCGTCTTAAATTGTTCGCAAATATAATTGGGATTTCTCTGTAAATAACCCTTTTTCTGAACAAAAAAGAGAAAGAAGATGCGGTTGAAAATAGTTTGAGTATATTCATCGGCAATAGGTTGGGTGAGTTTGTTGTTGTTCATCAGGTATTGGCGGAATCCACGATAGAAATGAACGTAATCTTTGTAGAAATCGCGCGAGACAGCTTCCACATCAAAGGCTTTATCGTGCTTGATGTTGATCATCACAGCCGATTCATCATCAGATTCGATTTTGAGCAGTTCAATGCGTTCGGCTGCGGTTCTCAGGTTTTCATATTCTCCAATCACAATACGCCTGAAAGGACGATAGGGAGCGGGGATATTTGATTTTATCTGTTCCGTTGTTTTCAGGTTTGTAAAATGGAATTCCTGGTTTTGTTCATCAGCAAAGATCAAAAGGTTATTTGGATATGATTTTGAAATCTGTTCTGAGATTGGTCGTTCGATTCCTTTTAGAAGTTTTGGCAATCTGCAGTAAATGATGAGGAAGCCATTCAAATCGGCGATTTGCTCTATGGAAGTAACTTCATTCTGAAGTTTTTCTGACAAGGCAGAAAATAAAGAACCTGATGTATAGTCATAGTTTAAATCATCTATGAATAATTTTCTATGATCATCGACATTTTTCAGATTTCTCAATGATTCCATCATGTTCATGAAATCGCCTCCAGGTTGTATCTCGATAAAGGAAGAGCTCCTTTTTCAAACCATTTTTTATTACTTGGATGATCCAGCATGAACACTTTCTTTTTCATTGTTATTGACAGGTCAAATATTTTTTCCAGGTTTCCATTCGACTCAATGTAAAGAAACAGGATTTTATCTGCTTTTTGAATAATCGCCTTATTCCTGATTACTGCATTTTGTTTTGAGATTCTGACTACATTTTCCCAGAAGGAAGCCACGAGGATTTTATTATTTCTGAAATCTTCGATTAAATGATCTGGTAATTTGTAATTTTCGATCCCTTTAGCTAAGAACAGAACGATATTTGATAGAGAATTTGGTGATCTGCTTTCCAATAGTTTTTTTTCTACATTAGAATGCCAGCCGCTGATAACAGTAACTTCTTTTTCCATTATCAGTTTCAACAAATCTAAAGCTGGCAGAAAAAGATCCATTGGTATTGTTCTGGAACAGAATACTGCAAGACCAGGTTCTTGAAATAATAAGATATTACCTGAATAATGCAGATTATCGAAAGTTTGGTATTTCATTGGATTTTCCTGACAATTTCATGCGCGATTTTCTCCGCTGCCCTAATATGGATTGATTCCTGGAAATTGGCTTTCAGCTTCTCTTTTTGTTTCAACAGTTTATTGATACTTTCCAGTAAGGTTGATTTACTCAGCATTTTCTGTTCGAGCAGAAAACAGGTGCCTTTTTCCACCTGTTCCAGAGCATTATAATACTGGTGGTTTTCGGAGGAAGTGGGCAGAGGTATGAACAAACAGGGTATTTTTTTCGATTCCAGTTCCGCAATGGAAAGAGCTCCAGCTCTTGTTATGGCAAAATCAACCGAATTATAGATTTTACCCATTTCGTGGCTGAAATCGAAATAGTAGACACCCTTTTTCCCCTGAATCTGACGGGATATTTCGGAATAATTGTATTTGCCAATCTGCCAGATTATTTCTATTCTCTTTCTTAAAAGTCTGTCCAGTATTTGCAGAACTACCTTATTTATTGCTACAGAGCCCTGACTGCCGCCCAGAATTAATATTTTTGTCGAATTTTCCTTCAAACCAACAGAGTTGAGATCAAGTTTTTCGGAACTTTGAATAATGCTATTATTAATGGGATTTCCGGAATAAACCAGATCACTGTTTTTCAGATATTTATCTGCACCTTTATTGCCCAGAAAGATCGTATCTGCCCAGCGGGAAAGAATTCGGGTCGTTAACCCCGGGTAACTGTTCTGTTCCTGCAGGAAGATCGGTATTTTTTCCAGATGGGCGGCATAGCCAACCGGACCACTGACAAAGCCTCCCATGCCGAGAAAAGCATCAGGTTGGAATTCTTTTATTACTGTTCGGGAATCCCGGATACTTCTCATTAATTTAAGGGGAAATCTGAAATGTGAAAGAGTGATTTTTCGGTATATTTTTTGCACATCAATAGCTGAAAATTTTATTCCTTCCTGATGGACAAGTTTCTCTTCCATGCTGTTGAAATTCCCGACATAATGGATTTCGCATCCTTTTTTCTGCAATTCAGCAGCTATGGAAAGTGCCGGAATTATGTGTCCTCCGCTTCCGCCTGCAGCTACAAGGACCTTCTTCATATTCTTCTCCTTACAGCACTGGCGTTAAGTAATAAACCTACTGCAAAAGAATTTACCAGCAGAGACGTGCCGCCATAACTTATGAAGGGAAGAGTTACACCGGTGGAAGGTAATGCCGACATGGAAACTCCTATATTGACCATTGCATTAAAAAAGATGTTCATACCAAGCCCATAGGCAACCAACTGGATAAAGAGAGAATCCGAACGGCTTCCATTGATCAGACACCTGATAAAGAGATAGGCAAAAAGGCTTAAAATAAGTAAAGCTCCCAGGAAACCGTATTCTTCACCGATTATGGCAAAAATATAATCAGTTTTTGCTTCCGGCAGAAAGTAGTGCTTACCTGTCCCTTTTTTTGATCCAGTACCTATAATCTTACCACTGGCAAGGGAAATAAGACTTTGCTTGATCTGATAATCCCGCTTGCTTTCATATTCGTGATCTGTCCCTAAAACTTTGTGAAAAAGCGAATATCTGGCGTAAATATCCATTCTTTCACCTCGGAACTTTGCTCCGAATTTTATTACTCCCAGACCTGTAACCACTATTATTAAGAAGATAATGGCGATGGTGGAAAATCTTATTTTCGCCAGAAAAAGTAGTGAAATTATTGTTAAACTAGATATGATAAGCGGGGTAAAATGTTTTTCTATCAGAATCAGGAAAAATATAAGAGCCGGAATTATGATCAATGCACTGAACCTGAACAGGAAGCCTCTGGGAGTTGAAAGGGGAATTTCCTTCTTTTTCTTATCCAAAATATGAGCAAAATATAAAACCAGTACGATCCGGGCTATCAAACTGGGCTGAATGTTGATCCCCATAATATTAATGCTTCTTGTGCCGCCTTTTACAGTTACTCCCATTATAAGAACCAGGACCAAAAGAACTATTGTAAAAACTACGAAGAGAAAGATAAATTTTCTCAGCTTTTGCAGATCGATAATTTTAAAGGCGAACCAGACTGTGAAGAGTGACAGGATAAACCATAAGGCCTGCTTATAGAAAAACATCATGCTTGTCCTTACGGAGCTTATATTCAGTTGCATAATAAGTCCGAAAACCATCAGCACAAGGTATAATGATAAAATGTAATAATCGTATTTGGCAATTATTCGTTTATTTTCCATCAGCTAACTCTCTAACAATCTGCTTGAAAAAATTTCCTCTTTCTTCAAAGTTATTGAACATGTCATAACTGGTACATGCTGGTGAAAGTAAGACTGTATCTCCTTTATGAGCATCTGCAAAACTTTTTTCAACCGCACTGCGGAAATCACTAAAAATTTCAACCTCTGCGATATTTTTAAAAGTTTCAGCCATTTCAGATTTTGCTTCTCCCAGCAGATAAACCTTTTTAGCTGTTTTCTTTAAATAAGGATTAAGAACTGAATAATCTTCACCCTTGCCGGCACCTCCCATAATAATTCTGACTGGTTTTTTAAAAGAAAGAAGTGCTAATTTCACCGATTCTGTATTTGTTGCTTTGGAATCGTTATAAAATTTCACATTCTTTACACTTGCCACAAATTCCTGACGGTGTTCCAGTCCTTTAAATCCTTCAATTGCAGCTTTCATGTCTTCCGCCTGCACTGAAAAAGGTGAAACCGCAAGCACTGCAGCCATAATATTGGCGATATTATGGGGTCCATTAACAGGCAGATTTTTTACTTTCAGTTTCAGGTTTTCGAAAATTATCTTTTTTCCATCAAAAATTATGTCGTTCAACCCATTTTTCTTGAGGGAAAAGTGAAGTTTATTAACAAATATTCTGTCTTTAAAATTGTTCACGATCTCATCATCAAGGTTTATAATTGCGTAATCACTGGAAGTCTGGTTGGTATATATTTGAAATTTGGCATGAGCATAATCCTCAAAGCTGTCATATCTGTTGAGATGATCGGGAGTCAGGTTGAGAATTGCAGCTACATCAGCTCGAAAAGTTTTAATCAGGTCGAGCTGAAAACTGCTTAGTTCCAGAACGATAAAATCGAGACCGGGTTTTTCGATGGGAAAGGAAGTGAAGGCATCTCCAATATTTCCTGCCAATATCGTTCTGTAACCGCTTTTCTTCAGAATATCATATATCAGGCTAACGGTTGTACTTTTACCGTTGGATCCGGTTATAGCAATTATTTTACTGGAAGCATCTTTAATAAGAAATCCCAGCTCAATTTCGCTCATTATTTCAATCTTATTTTTTTTTATTTTTTTTAGAATGGGAATATCTAAAGGAATGCCCGGACTTACAATTACATCAGTGCAGGATAGTATTCTGTCAGTATGTTCTCCGAACTCGCACTCGAAATCTATTTTTAGTCTGTCTGCAGCAGGTATATGCTCGGCAGATCGAAATTCACTGAGGAAGGGAGAAAAACCGAGTTCTTTAAGCTTATAGGCAGCAGCAATACCACTTCTGGCTAAGCCTAATATTCCGAATCTGGTATTTTCATCAAACATGAATTACCTCAGCTTTAAAGTTGCCAGTGCTAGTGATGCCATTAAGATGGCAATTATCCAGAATCTGATCACGATCTTTTCCTCGGAGATACCTTTTAATTCAAAATGGTGATGAATGGGAGCACAAAGGAATATCCTTTTACCCTTTCCAGTCCTCTTCCGACTGTATTTGAAATACAGTCTCTGCAGGATGGAAGACATGGCTTCCAGGACAAAAACACCTCCGGCTATGGCAAAAAAAATCTCTTCTCTTAACAGAATTGCCAGGACAGCCAGGATTCCGCCGAAGGAAAGAGATCCTGTATCTCCCATGAAGATCTGCGCCGGTTTTATGTTATACCAGAGAAATCCCAGCATAGTTCCAATTAGCGCTGAGGTGAATACAGTCAATTCTCCAGCATTGGCAATGAACTCGAGGTTTAAATATTCGGCAATGCCAAAATGACCTTTAATATATGCCATAACGCCTAAAGCAAAAGCCGAAATGGATATTGTTCCGCCGGCCAGACCGTCCAGTCCGTCGGTTAAATTTACGGCATTGGAAGTTCCTACGATCATAAAGACAACAAAGGGGATGAATACCCAGCTCAATTGTAAGATGGTATTCTTAAGAAAAGGAATATTTATGGTTGTGATCGCTGATTTTTCCGGAGATCCAAAATACAGGATCAGAGCGATGATTAATCCGAGAGTTATCTGGGCAAAAAGTTTATATTTGGCGATCAATCCCGATTTAGTATGTTTGAAATTTTTGAGATAATCATCCAGAAAACCCACACTTCCCAGCCAGATCGTAGTTAAGAACATTATCAAAACATAACTGTTAACCAGATTATTCCAGAGCAGGGAAGAGATCAAGAGACCGGACAGTGCGATCAGACCTCCCATTGTCGGTGTTCCTTTTTTGCTTTTATGGGTATCAGGAAGATATTCACTGATAGTTTCCACAGCCTGATGTTTTTGCAGAAGCTTAATATATTTTGGCCCCAGCAGCAGTGCTAAAACCAAGGCTGTGATAAATGCTGCAATTGATCTGAACGTAACATATTGTACTACATTGAATAAAGTTAAACCGAGGATCTCAATATTACCCAGAGGTTCCAGTAAATGATAAATCATTTTTCAATCCTTTCAATAAATTTTTCCAATTGAATTCCATGTGACGCTTTCACAAGGACCACTGCATCAGCAGGTAGTTCGGATTCCAGAGATGAATTATTTAATTCTTCCACATTGTTAAAATGTCTTTCAGCTTTGTAATTTTTGGCCAGCGGTCCTACCGATATAATTTTGGCAGCTCGATTTGTTCTTAAGATATCGCCTATATTCTCATGTAATTTTGCTGCCAGTTCTCCCAACTCCAACATATCACCCAGTATGGCTACATGAGGGCGTTCCGCCTGATATTCGCTCCAGAATTTAACAGCAGCTTTCATGGATTGCGGATTGGCATTATAACAATCGGCCAGAACTGTCATTTCTCCTTTCTGTAAGATCTCCATACGATGGGGCACACTCAGGGGTCGGTTAAGTCCCTTTTGAATATATTCATATCCAATCGCCAGTTCTTTACAGATAGAAATTGCAATAAGAGCATTCTGCGTAAATGTGTCGTACAAAGTTGGCAGATAATATGTTTCTTCATTAACTTGAAATTCGGTTTGGTTTTGGGTTTTAGTAACATTTGAAATCCGGTAATCGCAATCTTCTGTGGTTCCAAAAGTAATACCGAAATATTGTTTAAATCTGATGTCTTCTCCGGGGAAGAAGCGTAATTTCAATTTGCGATCGAAAAGAGCTTTTTTTTCTTCGAAAACTCCGGCTTCATCCTG
>LKUH01000074.1 GCA_001412425.1 Candidatus Cloacimonas sp. SDB | reverse complement strand
CGGTTAGATCCTTCCACCGCTAAGTTCGCTAAGGCGCGAAGGTTATAATTTTTTAATTAGGAAGAGCCGAAAGTGAAAATGTTAAATTCCCAAACTGGAACTGTTATGCAGCAGTTGGGTGCAAATAAATAATATTTGACAAATATACAATGTTTGTATATCTTATAATTAGATAATTTGGAGGTTTTTATGAACACAAGTACAGTTAATATTGCTTTTCGGAAAGATCTCCTTAAAATGATAGATCAAATTGCTAAATCTGAGTCTAGATCCAGATCTGAGTTGATCAGAGAAGCAGCTCGGATGTACATTGAGAGAAAAAACAGATGGAAAATGATCTATGATTTTGGAGAAAAAACAGCAAAAGCAAATGACATTTCTGGGGATGATATTTTGAAAGAGATTAAAGAATATCGCAAATCACTTGAGAGGTAATTTTTTTGATAAAGGTTGTTCTTGATACAAATGTTTATATTTCCGGATTTCTTTTTGGCGGTAATTCCAGAGAAATTCTGAATTTAATTACTGAGGGTAAATTACAGCTTTATGTTTCTGATGATATTCTTCTTGAGTTAAAAGGTGTTTTGCAGAGGGAAAAATTTGATTTTCCTCTTGATATCATACATCATATTTTAAATGAGATTGAGATGGTTTCTGAGTTAGTAGTTCCTATTGAGAAACATGATGTTGTTGATAGGGATCCTGATGATAACATCATTATTGATTGTGCTGTTTGTTCTGATTCTGATTACATAATTACTGGTGATAAAGATCTTCTTGTTTTAGGTTCGCATAAAAACACAAAAATTGTATCTCCTGCTGATTTTCTTGATTTATTAAAATAGAGGTTTATCTGCACCCAACTCTGCGCCTGCGGGTTAAATGTTCATGAGCCTTTTAAGTTTAGGTTAAATATTTAGTTGTCTTTGGTTAGGCGGAAACGTCCACTGGACGCTTCCGCAGTGCGCTGGTAAGTTTAAAATTTCAGGAACCAGTGAATTTTTGAAATTTTTGCCTAGATTTCACTTGCGTTGGATAGAGTAAAATTGAATTTGGGAAAAGAGAAATCAGCTACATCTGATCAATAAGGATGAACTTATTTTTCTCGAAGCTGATCTGGCAGTTGATCACAGAATTATGAGAAATTGCATATTCAGGGTGTTTTTTAATAATCGTAACTCTGCATTTAATAATATCGGGGTTTAAATTTTTCCCTTTCAGCAATGCTTTATTATAAGAACTTGAGGATAACTGATGGAATTAAAAACAGAAAATCTTCTGCTAAGAACGGTTCTGCAGGATGATCTGCAGGAAGTTGCCCGT
>LKUH01000073.1 GCA_001412425.1 Candidatus Cloacimonas sp. SDB | reverse complement strand
AAAAAAGGATTGATTTATAAAGGACATAAAATCGTTCCTTACTGCCCCAGCTGCGGCACACCTCTTTCCAGTCACGAAGTTGCTCAGGGTTATAAGGATACTGAAGATCCTTCAATTTATGTCAAATTTAAAGCTGCGGGAGAAAAAGATACTTATTTCCTTGCCTGGACGACCACACCCTGGACTTTAATATCAAATGTAGCCCTGGTAGTCCATCCCAATGCCAGATATGTGAAGGTTAAACATAATGATGAAAATTTAATTCTGGCTGAAGCACGTCTTAATGTGCTTGATGGTGAATTTGAACTCTTAGAGACTTATCTGGGAAAAGATCTGGAGCACAAAAATTATGAACAGTTATTTCCCTATGTGGTTCCGAAAGAAAAAGCATTTTATATTGCTCTGGCAGATTACGTTACAATGGATGACGGAACAGGCATCGTTCATACAGCACCAGCATTTGGTCAGGACGATTATGATACCGGAAAAAAATACGGATTCCCCTTTATTCAACCCGTAGACGATGCCGGTAAATTCACTGCAGTTATCAAAGACTGGGCGGGTGAATTCGTTAAAGATGCCGATAAATCGATCATCAGGAATCTTAAAGACAGGAACCTGCTTTATAAGAGAGTGCAGATAACACATAGCTATCCCTTCTGCTGGAGGTGTGACAGCCATCTTCTCTATTATGCCAGATCCAGCTGGTATATAAAAACCAGCGACTATAAAGACCAGATGATTGAAAATAATAAAAAAATTAACTGGTATCCTCCTTTTGTCGGTCAGAAACGGTTTGGTGAATGGTTGGAGAACAACGTTGACTGGGCTATTTCACGCGATAGGTTCTGGGGTACTCCCCTGAATATCTGGGTCTGCCCTGAATGCAAATCTCTGGAAAGCGTAGGTTCCATAAGCGAATTGCGAAAGAAAGGAAAACTGAAAGATGGTTCTTCAGTACCAGAAGATATTGAGCTGCACAGACCTTATGTGGACGACATAGTTTTGAGTTGCCCAAAATGTCAGGCAAAAATGATAAGAACTCCGGAAGTGATAGACTGCTGGTTCGATAGTGGTTCCATGCCTTATGCGCAATGGCATTACCCTTTTGAGAATAAGGAAAAATTTGATTCCGAGCTTTTCCCCGCTGATTTTATCAGTGAGGGTATTGATCAGACTCGAGGCTGGTTTTATTCCCTGCTGGCAATCTCAACAATCTTTTCCGGAAAATCATCTTACAAATCCGTTCTGGTTAATGATCTTATCTTAGATAAAAATGCCAGAAAGATGAGTAAGAGTAAAGGAAATACAGTAAACCCCATCGAATTGATGAATCATTTCGGCGCCGATTCGATTCGCTGGTATCTATTAGCTGTAAGCCCGCCCTGGATTCCTACAAAATTTGATGAAAAAGGTGTTACCGAAATCGTTAATAAATTTATCGGAACCCTGAAAAATGTTTATTCCTTCTATGTCACTTATGCAAATATTGACAATTTTGACGCTTCCAGTCACGAAAATATTCAGCTTATACAAGCAGAAATTGATACCTGGATAATTTCCAGATTAAATACACTTATCAAGCAGGTTATAACCGATTGCGATGCTTATGACCTTACTCGTTGTGTTAGAGCAATCCAAAGTTTTGTAATTGATGATTTAAGCAACTGGTACGTGAGAAGATGTCGCAGAAGATACTGGGAATTGAATTTAACCGACGATAAAAAAGCAGCCTATATGACCCTTTATAACGTTCTTATAGCAGTCAGTAAGCTTATGGCTCCTTTTGCTCCTTTTCTATCTGAAGAAATATTCACAAATTTAACCGGCAGGGAGAGTGTTCACCTGGAAGATTTTCCTCAATTTAAGGAAGATTTAATCAATACGAAACTGGAAACGGAAATGAAAACCGTTATTGAACTTGTCTCTCTGGGAAGGGCTGCTCGGAATTCATGCCAGATCAAAGTAAGACAAACCTTGCAGGCACTTTATGTCCCTGAAAAATTCTGCGATCTGATCAAAAGAATGGAAGAGCTGATCAAAGAAGAGATCAATGTGAAGGAAATAAAATATATTAGTAAAAAAGATAATTTTGTTACTTACGAGATCAAGGGAAATTTCAAGGTAATGGGTCCCAAATTCGGAAAACACGTAAAAAATATTGTAATGGCTTTATCTACTTTGGATGGAAATCGCATTGTTGAGAAGATCCATGAGGGTAAAGATTATTACCTGGATATTGATGGCCGTTCTTTCAAATTGACTGAAGAGGACCTGATAATTTCTATCAAAGATCGCGAAGGTTATGTTTTTGAATCTTCGAACGGGATTTATGTTGCTCTGGATACGAATCTGACTCCTGAACTCATTAAGGAAGGTTTTGCCAGAGAACTTGTAAATAAGATCCAGTTCACCCGCAAAGAAAATCAATTCGATATCATGGATAAAATCAAAATATTTTATTCCGCTGAAGCTGAAATAAGTCAGGTATTTGAAGAATTTGCAGATTATATAAAGTCTGAAACCCTGGCAGATATAATTTACTATGTGAAAATCCCTGAAAAGGATATGACTGAATGGGATATTAACGGCAAGGTTGTTTATATTTCAATTTCACGTAATATTATAGATTAAGAGGAGAAATAATGGCAAAAATTAAATCTTTCAAGGGTGTTAGACCTACTCAGGATTTGATTACTCAAGTAGCTTCACCACCTTATGATGTCCTGAATTCAAACGAAGCTAGAATAATGGTAAAAAGTAAACCCTACAGCTTTCTGCATGTTGTAAAACCAGAGGTTGATCTTCCAGAAAATATTGATCACTATGATGAAGCTGTTTACCAGAAAGGTCGTGAAAATCTTTATAAAATGATTCAAGAAAATATATTGATCCAGGATAGTGAACCCTGTTATTATCTTTATCAGCTTAAAATGGGCAACATAAATCAGGTAGGTCTGGTTGCCTGTGCTTCTATAGAAGATTATGAAAAGGATATAATAAAAAAACACGAACACACCAGAGCTGATAAGGAAGCGGATCGAATAAAACATGTCGATACCTTGAACGCAAACACAGGACCCGTATTCCTGACCTATAAAGCTGTAGATGAAATGAATAAACTGGTATCAGACATTATGAAAGATCAGCCGATTTATGATTTTACTGCCGAAGATGAAATCCAGCATACATTCTGGAAAATAGGTGATCAAGCGATTATAAAACTAATAGATCACATTTTTGAAAAGATCGATTATCTTTATGTAGCCGATGGACATCACCGATCTGCTTCCGGCACAAAAGTCGGTCAACGAAGACGTGCGGAAAATCCAACCCATACCGGAGAAGAAGAATATAATTATTTCCTGGCAGTGATCTTTCCCCATGACCAGCTTTATATAATGGACTACAACAGGGTTGTGAAAGATCTGAACGGTCTGTCTAATGATAAGTTCATTGAAATGGTTAAAGAAAAATTCATCATAGAAAAACCTGACCCAAAAGAGCCCTACAAACCTTCTGAACTTCACACTTTTGGCATGTATTTTATGGGAAAATGGTTCAAACTCACAGCAATAAAGAACACTTTCCCTCAAAATGATCCGGTTAAATCGCTGGATGTTTCCATTTTACAGGAAAATCTGCTGAAACCGATCCTGGGAATAGGTGATCCACGTACAGACGATCGAATTGACTTTGTGGGAGGAATTAGGGGTCTGGAAGAACTATCGAAGAGAGTGGACGCTGGCGAAGCTGTTGCCTTCTCACTTTTCCCCACTTCCATTGAACAGCTGATGGCTATTGCCGATGCCGGAGAAGTTATGCCCCCTAAATCTACCTGGTTTGAACCAAAACTGAGATCTGGTGTAATTGTCCATCTACTTGATTGATAAAGACCTTCAATCCAAGATTTTCTGGCAAAAAAGATCAAATAGATTCTTATGAAAAAATATGCGCTCATCAGCCTCGGTTGCCCCAAAAACCTTGTCGACAGCGAGGAATTCGCCTATATCATTGAGCAAAATCAATATATCCAAACTTCCAACCTGGAAGAAGCTGAAGTAATAATCATTAATACTTGTGGATTTATTGAAGAAGCTCGAGAAGAATCCATCAACACCATTCTGGAGACTGCTGAACTTAAAAAAAATGCGGCTTGCACAAAATTAATTGTAACCGGCTGTTTGGTGAAGAAGCATTTTAAGGATCTAAAAACATCCATACCTGAAATTGATGAATTGATAGATCTGAAGGATTTCACCGGTTTTAGCAGACTATTTGCTCAACCTGTTGATCCTCAAAGAAAATTATTAACACCTTCACATTATGCTTATATCAGGATAAGTGACGGTTGTAATAATAATTGCAGTTATTGTTCAATCCCTTCTATACGAGGCAGTCTGCAAAGCAACAGCATGGAACATATTGTATCTGAAGCAGAATCCCTGGTGGCAAAGGGTGTTAAGGAACTAATCTTGATAGCTCAGGATACAGCACAATACGGCAAAGATATTTATGGGGAGCAAAAACTGCCAGAATTGTTGAGAAAACTTCATGATATTGCAGAATTAAAATGGATAAGAGTTCTCTACCTGCACCCGGCTCATCTTAATTCTGAGATCATAGACACGATTGCTCAGCTACCCAAGATCTGTAAATATTTTGATATACCTTTACAACACATTAACGATGATCTTCTTAAAAGTATGAACCGAAGGACGACACTTGCCAGGATCAGAGACCTTTTTCAGGAAATCAGGAACAAAATTCCTGAAGCTGTATTCAGAACATCGTTAATTACAGGTTATCCGGGAGAAACATTTTCCAGATTCAAACAATTGAAACAATTTCTGGAAGAACAGAAAATTCTGCGGGTAGGAATTTTTTCTTACTCCCGGGAATCAGGTACTGTTGCTGCAGATCTTCCCGAACAAGTTACAAATAAAACTGCCCTGAAGAGAAAAGATGAATTAATGGCTGTACAACAAAATATCTCAGCTGAATTACTGTCACATTATATTGGAAAAAAAATAAAGGTAATAATTGATCTAAAATCGGAATTTGCCGACTATAAATATGAAGGCAGAAGTTATTTCGACGCACCTGAAATTGACGGAACTGTATTTATTTCGCAAGGGAATGCAGAAGTTGGTGATATCGTGGAAGTTGAAATAATTGATTCCTGGGAATACGATCTAAGCGGAATTATTGTTTAAATGGGAGGTTGAATGGGTAAAAAAATATCTTGTACTGGTATCAAGCCGACAGGAACGCCACACATCGGCAACTATTTTGGTGCTATTAAACCAGCTTTGGAATTGACAGAAGACTATGATGCCAGATATTTCATCGCCGATTATCATGCTTTGAACTCCATAAAAGATCCGGTAGAAATAAAAAATTCTACTTATGAAGTTGCAGCCACCTGGTTAGCTTGCGGTTTAGACCCTGCTAAAGCTTTGATCTATAGACAATCTTCCGTGCAAGCTACTTTTGAGTTATCAACTTTGTTGATGGCGTTCACTCCTAAAGGGCTTATGAACAGAGCACATGCCTACAAAGCTATTACTGCAGACAACCTGGAAAACAATCGTGATGCTGATGATGGAGTGAATATGGGTTTGTTCACCTACCCCATCCTGATGGCAGCGGATATTCTGCAATTTGACAGTGATGTTGTTCCGGTTGGAAAAGATCAGGCTCAGCATTTGGAAATGACAGTTGATATTGCTCAGAACATAAATTATAATTATAAAAAAGAACTTATCAAAATACCTCAAGCTCTTATCCGCGATTCGGTGGCTACTATTCCCGGTTTAGATGGCAGGAAAATGAGCAAAAGTTATAATAATTATATACCTATGTTCATGGAATCAAATAAGCTGCGAAAATTGATCATGAAAATAATTACTAATTCTCAAACTGTTGAGGAGCCCAAAGATCCTGATACCTGCAATATCTTTTCCCTGTTTAAATTATTCGCGACCAAAACCGAAATTGCAACCCTCAGGAATAAATACCTGGCTGGCGGTATGGGTTGGGGAAGTGCTAAAAAAGAATTATTTGAAGTCATGGACAGAACTTTATCGCCACTTCGAATAAGATATAATGAAATTATTTCAGATAAATCCTATATTGATAAAATTCTTGATGAAGGGTCCCTGAAAGCACAGGAAATCGCCTCGCAAAAAATGAATTTCCTGCGAAAAGAGATCGGTTTGGGTTGAGATTTAATTTTCACTAAAAATAATTGACACCAGTTAGAGGTAAAATAAATGTGTTCTGCATTATTGTAAGGAGTTAGAATGTTATATTCATTGTTATTGATAATTCATGTTATAATCTCAGTTTCACTCATCCTGGTAATTTTGGCACAGTCTGGCAAAGGTGGTGCTTTAGATGGATTAGTTGGTGGTACTGCTTCCAACGTTTTAGGTGGACAGGGTGCTTCCAAATTCCTGAAAAACGCAACAAAAATCCTGGGAGTTGCTTTTATGCTCTCCTGTATTTTATTAGTCTTCCAGCTGGACACCAGAAAAACTGTCAAACCAACCGGAGCTGTTGACAGGCTACGTGAACAGACAGAGCAAGGGATTGACCAACAGGAAGAACTTCCGGCTTTACCATTAACAGAAGATAACGATACGGAAAATACCGATCAGGAATAAATTAGCAGAAGTGGTGGAATTGGCAGACACGCAAGACTAAGGATCTTGTGCCCTTTTCTGGGTGTGCGGGTTCAAGTCCCGCCTTCTGCACCAGATTTTTAAAAACCGGCTGAGTCCGGTTTTTTTATTGCTTCCAATTTCACTTTGGAATATCTTATCTCTAACAATTTATATTCCGGCTTTAAGGAGGTGAGTATGAAATTTTTTATCATTATTCTTATAAGCTTTATACCTTTTCTTCTAATTTCCGATATTACACCGCAGAATGAAAAGAATCTGGATATAGGAAACACTGAAAATCAGAATTTAACCGGCAGTAAATCTGAACTGCATAACATTAAAGCTAATCAGGATGACGCAAAAAAACTGGTTTACGAAGCTGTTGATTACATTGACAAATATGGAAAAAACCAGGCTTTTAAAGAATTTTCTGACCCCACAAGTAAATTTTGATACAAAGACACCTATATTTTCGCTATTGATATGGCGGGAAATGTTCTGGCGCACGGCGGAGATACAAGTCTCATAGGCTCGAATCAGTATGAGTTGAAAGATTCAGTGGGAAAATACTTTATTCAGGAATTCATAATTTTAATGGGGCAGGAAGAAGAGGGCTGGAACAAATACAAATGGCACAACTACGACACATTTGGAATTGAAACTAAACTTACCTTTCTGAAAAGATACGATCAAAATTTATTTCTGGGTTGCGGTATTTATTGCGGTAATTGATCTTCTGCCAGTTGATTGCCATAAATCTGCCATCTATTATCTGAAAAAATCAGATAAGAAATGTCTCCGTTCTCTTCAGAAGGTTCTGACCATTGATCAGATCCCTCTTCGTTATTGAAGATTAAAGTAAAGTAGACAACGGCAAACCCACTGTTAAGTTCAACTTCCACATCTGTAATATTCATTTCGTCATAATTGATCAGTCTGCTCTCCCAGCGAATCAGTTCATCTTCATAAAGATTGCCCTGATGGAAAAAATCTTCATGATAATGATACATTATATTACCGAGATCGATTAAATTGAAAGATATTTTTATATCATCCAGCATTTCTTTTATCAGGCTTTTATTGATATCTTCAGAGGAAGAAAAACCACTACATCCAATTATTAAAGCACTTAAAAAAATTAAGATAATCTGCTTGATTTTCATAGTTCCAGAACAACCACGTTTTCTATATGGTAAGTATTGGGAAACATGTCGAAAGGTTTAATACTCTTAACGCTGTAACCGTTTTCTATTAGCAGTTCAATATCCCTGATCTGGGTAGCTGGATTGCAACTGACATATATTATTTTTTTGATCCGCTGTCTGGAAACAATTTCAATAACTGCTTTTTCCAGTCCTTTTCTAGGAGGATCAAAAACAATTGAATCAACTTTATTTTGAGAACAGACAGACTTAATTTTATCTTCAACTTTTCCGTAGATAAATTTGATATTAACAATCGAATTGAGATCTCTATTTTTTAATCCATCCTTAACTGCTGCTTCGTTACCTTCAATTGCAATTACCTGTTCGGCTTTATCGGCTATATATAAGCCTATAGATCCAATCCCGCTGTAAGCGTCAATCACAACAGTATGGGGAGAGATCTCTTCTTTCACATAATCATAGAGCTTTTTCATAATAAAGGGATTGATCTGAAAAAAAGAATTATAATTTATGCGGAATTTGATATTATCGATCGAATCCTCCAGCCAGTTTTTTCCATAAAGTAATTTTGATCTGGTACCCAGAATAGTGTTCACCGGTTCCGGATTAATATTCTGAATAACCCCGGTGATTTCCGGATAAGTATTTAAAAGCAGATTTACCAGCTGTTTTGTGAAAGCAAGTTTGCTGGTTCTGGTAACCAGAATCACCAGTACTTCATCTGTCTCAAAAGAATATCTGAAACCAATATGTTTCAAATTACCATGTCTGTTCACTTCATTATAAACCTTTTCATTTGAATTTTTAATATGAGTAATAACTGCGCTGCCCAGTATATCGAAAATACCAGGATGAAGCTTACAGGCTCGATGAGGAATAATTGAATGAGAATTTTTGGCATAGATGCCGAAAACAGGTTCTCCCTCAACCATACCTGCCGGCATAAAGCTTTTATTTCTGTAATGTTTAAAAACTGTTGAGCCTGAAATATCAGAAAATATATTATCAGGAAATTTTTTAAATATTTCCCGAACAATGCTTTGTTTATAAAGAAGCTGGGCTCTATAATTGATATTTAACCATTCACAGCCACCGCAGGATCCAAAAACTTCACAATCGGCTTTAATTCTATTTTCACCGGGCTGAAGCAATTCATCAATAACTGCAAAAGATACTTTCTTTTTATTGTAGATAATTTTTGCATTAATTAGATCACCAGGTACAGCATAATATACAAAAATTGGGTTGGAATTACTGAATCCCAGCCCAAAACCCTGATATACAAGTTTTTTTATCTCCAGCTTTTCGATGATCTCCTGCTTCAAAATTCTCCTTTCAGATGCTTAAATCTGAGCTTCCAAACCATATATATAGCTTCTCTGACAATTTTTTTGGACATTTTGGATTTCCCGCTTCTTCGATCTGTAAATACAATTGGTATCTCTTTGATTCGAAATTTCTTTAACCAGGTTCTGTAATTCATTTCCACCTGAAATGAATACCCGTCCGATAAAATTCTGTCCAGATCGATGGTTTCCAGAACTACTCTGCGAAAGCATTTAAAACCACCGGTAGGATCATTAATCGGCATACAGGTAATGAACCTGACATATTTTGAAGCACCATAACTCAATATCAATCTCATCAAAGGCCAGTTAACCACATTAATACCTTTAATATATCTGGAACCGATAACCAGATCGTAATCTTTAATTGTTTCCAGCATTACCGGAAGGACAGCCGGATCATGGGAAAAATCGGCATCCATTTCAAAAATGTAATCATATTTCTGTTCTATCGCCCACCTGAAACCTGTTACATAAGCTGATCCCAGTCCCAATTTTCCAGATCTCTTGATCAGATTTATTCGCTTATTTTTCTGCATTAAATCTGTAACAATAGCGGAAGTACCGTCAGGCGAATCATCATCAACAATCAAGACATCAATACTCTTATCCTGATCCAATACAGCTTTAATTATACTGCTGATATTCTCTTTTTCGTTGTAAGTAGGTATAATAACCAATGCTCTCATCAAACTTGACTCCTTAACTTTTATCGAGATTGTTTTTCAATAACTGTTTTTCGGGTACTTCTTTAATTTTTTTGGCTGGTCTTCCCATCCAGATTTCCTTGCTGCCGACATCTCTGGTCACTAAGCTGCCTCCGGCAACTACGCCATCAGAATTTATGGTTATGCCGGGAAGCACGGTTGCGCTAACCCCGATTCTTCCACCCTGTTTAACCACAACTCCTTTAAAATGATTAAACCTTTCCGGATCTCTTCCCAGGTAATTATCGTTACTGGTAGTAACTCCAGGTGCAATAAAACAATAGTCTTCAATTTCGGAATAGGCTGTGATATAGCAGTTTGTTTCCAATTTACATCGATCACCGATTTTTACAAAATTTTCGATCGCTACATTGCGTCCGATGATGTTAATATCTCCGATTACAACATTTTCCCTTATGGAAGCAAAATCAGCGATCAGATTTCTGCTACCGATCTTTGTCTGTAAATAGATTATTACATGTGAGCCTATCTGGCAGTGAGTTCCAATAATAGCAGGTTCCAGATTCTTATTTTCCGAAAATATACTTCTGGGAGAAATCAGTGGTCTTTTGCCTATTATGGTACCATCATCAATTTGTACTTCATTACCGATGCGGACTCCATTTTTGATAACAACGTTATGGCCTATAATACAGTTTTCACCAATTTTCACATCATCTTCGATAATAACATTCTTACCAAAAATGGTACTTTGACCAATAACTGCTTTCGGGGATATCGAACCTGTCATTTCTTACTCCTTATAACGAAAGGCAAAATTTATTATAAAAGAAGTTAAGTAAAGTTTTTTAC
>LKUH01000072.1 GCA_001412425.1 Candidatus Cloacimonas sp. SDB | reverse complement strand
CGTCAGCTATTTCAAATAAACCTTTTTTATCGTGGGAAGCCCCGGTAAAGGAACCTTTCACATGTCCAAAAAGCTCACTTTCGAGCAGGGTTTCGGGGAGAGCTCCGCAGTATTGAGCCACAAATTTTTTATTCCTTCTATTGCTGTTATAGTGAATTGCCCTGGCAATAAGTTCTTTACCGGTTCCGCTGGGTCCTTCCAGCAGAACTGTTGTTGGCGTATTTTTAATCTTTTCGATGAGACCAAAAATTGCTTTGATCTTATCGCTTTTTCCTATGATATTGGCAAAGGTATTAACTGAAGCCAGCTCTTCTCTGATTACTTCATGGGATTTCTGCAAATTAGCATAAGATACATTTTCTACAATCACAATTATTTGATTGCAAAGAGCATTGATCAGGTTATACATTTTATCTGTAAAATAATTGGTGCCCAATTTAGTAAATAATACTATGATACCTTTATTTTCACCTCTTACATTAAGCGGAATTATTATGAGGCTGTTAAATCTGGGGGCAAATTTCGGTTGTTTAAGGTTCAGGTTTTTATTTTCCTTAAAACTTGTATTGACGGCATCCATTAAAGGCAAGTATTCTTTTTCATTACTGGAAAAATTGTTGAATATTATATATTCCCAGGAATCTTTAACCAGTTGATTATTATAGAGGCAGAATACTCCTCCGTCTGCTTCAGCAAAATCTGCCAATCTTTCCAGGGCTGTTTCCAGCAGAATATCAAAATCGCTGATATTGTTTAAAACCTGAGTTATTTCATAAAATTTATTTAAGAGTGTTTCCTGTTCCTGTGAGTTTTCGATCTCAGAAGAATATTTATGTTTAATAACCTGAATCAAAGAATCATTTTTTTCCAGTATTCTGATGGCACCAAAGGTTCTGATTATCTTCCGGTTTTTTTTAAGTATTTCCAGCGCGCTTTCCCATTCTTCCTTTTTATACAGGATGTTAGCATAATCGTAATTTACCATTGCCAGGTCAAAATTATTCCCTGTTTTCTCAAAAATTTTCACAGATTTTTCCAGAAATTCTCCTGCTTTCTCCAGATTATCCTTTTCCAATAAAGCCATAAGATGATAACATTTTCCACTCTGGTATTCATTTTCACTATCTTGAGAAAGTTTCAAGGCTGTATCCAGATAATAATTTGCACTTTCCGAATTTCTGGTCTCGATAAAATAATAGGCTATTTTCTGAGCACCTTCAATCATTTTATTAGCTGCATTGAGATCTTTAAAAAAATCAAAACTTTCTATAAGGTACCAGTAAGCCTCTTTAAATCTATGCATTAAAGTCAGAACACTTCCCAGATTCCCATATAATTCAGCTTTTAAAAAATCATCGGATATTTTCGGTAACAGATCCTTGCTCTTATTATAGCATTCCAGTGCAAATTTATATTCAGCCTGTTTTTCATATAATTCTCCCAGATTATTATAAGATTTTGACAGACCTTCATAAAAATTGTTTGCCATAGATTTATTAATAGCCTGTTCATAATAATCTGAGGCTTTTTCCCAATCACCCCAATAGAAATATAGAGCCCCTAGATTGTTAAGGGCAGCAATAACGTCTCTGTATAATTTAAATTTCAAACTGAGAGAAAGAAGCTTATTGAAAGATTTTTCCGCTTCTTCATATTTACCATTATCCATGTAGGTTACGGCAATATTATTATAAATTTTTGTTATGATATTTCTATCATTCAGTAATTTCTGAATTTTAAGTGCTTTATTCAAATATGTCAGGGATTGTTCATAGTCACCCTTATCCTCAAAGAGATAACCCAGATTACTGTAGCAGCCGGAAATGCCTCCCAGGCTATAGACTTTTTCTTCCAGTTCCAGACTTTTGAGGAAATACTTTTCTGTCGTTTCCAGATCTCCCTGCAAAATTGAAACTCCCCCCAGATTGTTGTTAACTGCTGCCAGGCCTTTTATATCTTCGATGTTGGCATATAGTTTTCCAGACTCTTGAAACTCGCTTTCAGCTTTATCCCAATTATTGGAATAATAGAAAATCAATCCTCGAATTTTCCTGTATTTCGCTCTGATCTTATAGCGATCCTCATAATCATCGATCTTATTTGCTGTTACATCGACTTCTTTTATCACATCCATTGCTTCTTCAAATTTTTCTGTATCCATGAGTATTTCAGCTTTAAGCAAAAGGATTTTACATCGAAGGGTAAGATTTATCGTATCAGGAGAATATTTTTTAATTATCTCTAGGGCAAATCCGGTTGAGTTCACTCCGTACAGATTTTCAGCCATATAAAGGACAAGCTCTTCAGCTTTTATTGAATTTTCCAGACTTAATTTTAGCGCTTTTCTGAAATATTCAGTCGCCATTTCATTATTTCCAATAATTCCATGCGTTCTTCCGGTATTAGTTAAAAGTTCGATTTTCTTATTGATTTTCAGCTTCCTTTTCAGCATCAGATCATAAAGTATTATTAATCCGGAATAGTCTCTAATTTTTTTTAGATATGTGACCAATTTTTCAGCTTGTTCTAAAGTAAGATCCCCTAGAAAAAATGATAAATCTGCTGTT
>LKUH01000071.1 GCA_001412425.1 Candidatus Cloacimonas sp. SDB | reverse complement strand
TAGCTGTACTATGATAATATAATACAACTGGGGGGACATTTGTCACTATTTCAATAGATGTATTTATTTCACATTTTTTCACTCCATTTAAAGTAAAATCAAGTTAATTGATACTGAAATCCATTCCTTTTAGAATTAAGTCTATAAGACTATGATTCATTTATCTTATTAGCAACAACAAAGCATATTTCTCTAAAGTCAATATTTTTCTGCATATCTACAAGTTCCCTTTATATATGGTTGTAAAAACTCATGCGATTAAGTTCGATAATATCCTGAATATCATTATTATACTGCTCAAGATAGATCATGCATTCTGGAGTGGTTTAAACACAACCAGAAGCCGTTTTTAAGGGAATCTATAATATGCTATTCTAAATCTGTTCTTTTAATGATAAATCCCTCAATATTAACTTCTGGCAGATTAACTTCTCCTTCAAAATGATAAACCAATGGCGCAGACAATTTGAAATTTACTAATGCATTTCCACCCATTTCAATAGACTTATAGTAAATGGAATCAAGTAATGTATATACGTCTACAGGTTCAATCAACCAAATCTTTTTTGTTTTTATCTCATATTCGTTATCGGATTTATTCTTTATTTCACTTGAATATTTAAGTCTTCTTTTAACTTCAATCTTAATTTTGTTTGCTTCTGGTTGAATTGTACCTGAAACAAGACCTATAGATTCATACTTGCCTAAGTATGGCTCGAGAGTAATAAGATAATCTTGTTCTGCATACTTCACGAAGCTTAGTTCAGAAACACTTACAGATTCTGGTATGTAATCAATTGTTGCACAACTAAACAGGATAATTGAAATCAAAAACAAAAAAACAAGCTTAATCATAATAGTCTCCTTTATTTCAACAATAACATCTTCTTAATAAAATCATACCCATCAGTCTTCAGCTCATAGAAATATATTCCTGATGTGTATTTTTCTCCTTCCCAGATAACATTATATGTTCCAGCTTTTTGGTTTTCAAAAACTATGGTCTTGACCTTCTCCCAATTTTTAGGCCACATATAATGTGTTAAT
>LKUH01000070.1 GCA_001412425.1 Candidatus Cloacimonas sp. SDB | reverse complement strand
GGGTTCAAGTCCTGCCGGATAATTGAATATAAATTTACATCATTTGTTAGTTTTATAATTGAATTTGCTTCAGAGAATTCATTATGGCACGCCCGGAAGGACTTGAACCCTCAACCCTCTGATCCGAAGTCAGATGCTCTATCCAATTGAGCTACGGGCGCACAACAGAAAGCAAAAATATTTTGACCATTTTAGTTGTCCAATCTTTTTTGTCAGTCAGTAAAATTTCAAATGAACATGAGGGAGAATGAATGAAAAGAATAATTGCAAGTTTATTTTTGGTCGTGCTGACGGCTGGTCTTTTTTCGCAAAACACCCAGGCAGGTGAAAATCCTTTTATGAACTATTATGAAGATCAAACCAGTGAAAATCTGATCAAAGCTGTTCAACATTTTACCGGCGAAGATATTGACGGAGCTGACCTCGGCAACAGCATAATGCTGGCAAATTTATATCTTATTGCCTTGGAAAAGGAACTTGATCACCTCTCGGCAAATCAAGACAGTCTCAAAATCGGAGAAAAATTCCAATACGCCAATTTATTGCTGGCTGTTAATCGATTTGAAGAGTGTATCCCAATTTACGAAGACCTGAATACCGGAACTCCCAACTGGTCCTGCCCCTGGCGTCACAAGGGTGAAGCACTATTCAAATTGAACAAGCTGAATGAAGCTGAAACGGCCTTAAAGCAAGCAATAGAAACAAGAAAGGAGCATTACGACGCTTATGTGATGTTAGCTGATGTTCAGAATGAGATGGGCAACCATGTGGAAGCCCTGAAAACTCTGGAAACCGGTTTCACTTTTCTAGGCAAAGATATTGAGGATCCTGATGAGGAAGTCTCTGATCTTGAAGTAAAATTCCTTTACCTGCAACTTCTTAAAAAGAACAATGAACTGGAAAAGTACAACGCTTTAAAATCTGAACTTGAAGTAATTGCACCTGATGATGAACGATTGAAATTGGCAGAATAATTTGTAAGTTTTCTTAACATAATAAAAATTTTGCATTCAACAAAAAAAACCAAAGTTGCCGGTCTGTGTTTTAAATTCAGCTTCAGATCAACTGCTGCTGCTTTGTTTTTAATACTGTTGGCATGATTTTTCTTATTCTTGCTAAAAACAGAAATTAACTTTATGGTATTGGAATAATTATTGCAGAAACTAATTGATAAATTTTAATGAGGTAACTATGAAATCAAAAAAAAATCTATTCTTTCTG
>LKUH01000069.1 GCA_001412425.1 Candidatus Cloacimonas sp. SDB | reverse complement strand
TGTAATGTAATTTTTTGATAGTGGGTAGCTTTTTCTATTGAATTCATTTAAAGCCTTTTCGAATGCATTAAATCCATATCCCCCCATTATTGAAAACGATAAACCTAATAAAACTAAAAGTCGTGTATTTGCGCTTGAATTAAAGAAAGGTAATTGATAAAAAAAGGTAAAAAATGGCGGGATTTTAAAAACAGGGATCATTATTAGAAAAATAAGAAGAACCCAAAAAATGGGGGATAATGGAGTCAATGATACTTTATTTCGATATTTTAAAGTGATATATAGTGCAACAATAGAAAACAATAACGTTAGGATACCAACATACCCACAATATTCAACTTTTGGAACAATATTTGTCCCAAAATCATGAAGATATTTAAAAGGGAACCATAAAACATTGAAATCATTTACAGTGAGATGAGACCCTCCATGGCGCCAACTCGTATCAAATTGAGCAAGCCACTCAGCAAACGGTAAAATCTGAATTGCTGCTAGCCCGATGCCTGCAATCATTGAAGAGAACAATAAAAGGCCGGATTTTAATCCGGAGATCCAGTCTTTTTTTATAAAATCAATGAATATTAGCCAACAGACTAGCAGACAAGCAAGTACTAGCCCGCTGAATACAACAAAAGGAAATCCACCAAATATTAAAAGGGCAACTGGCAAGGCAACAAAAAAAATCCTTTTGTGTGTTCGTTCTCTATACAACAGAATTATTCCCCATAATATCCAGGGGATCCACATGCTCGTTGTAACATGTGGCCACATTAACCAAGATGCATTAAAACCACACATCATGTAAGCAATTCCACCAAATATTGATGGAAATATGGCCATTTCAGTGCGACATAATTTGTATGTACCATATCCCGCAAAGAATATTTTGATTAAAAGGGAAAAAGTAAAGCCTACTCCCCCTCCAAAAATGAAAAATAATAAAAAACTGGGTGTGAATAACGACGAACTTATTACAGTGACAACGGGAATCCCGCCTGCCCTATGTGGATTCCAAAGTGGTAATGAACCATTTAAAAGGGAGTCTCTCGCAAAATTCCAGTTTGGTATAAGGCTATCCAAGATGTCAGATCTTTCAGCATTAAAAAGAGGTATTTCAATCCCTGTATTGCTCCAACCAGGATAGCGAAGTAAAAGATCCATGGGGGCAACAATCTGATCCTGTAACACAACGAGACTAAAATTAATCCTGGTATTACATAGAAGATCCATTGGGGTACTAACGTGATCCACACTGATATTCGTCCCAAGGTAAAAATAGCCTAAAAGAATAAAAAAAACAATTATAATGAGATCTTCACGATTATTGCTGATAATACCCCTAATGCGATCACAAATCTTCATATTTGTTCTCCAGATATTATTACCAAAATTTCCAATTTGACTTAGCCAATCCTTGAAATATTATTAACATCTTTAACTACATGTTATTCGTTCCTTTTGGTATGAAAATCTTGCATCTCAATTGTATTATGAAACAATTCATTCTTATTATTTATTCCCATTAAAAGAAAGAGGCAAATTCACTTACCCGATGGAAAAATCTGTTTTATCTTTTGTCAGATTCTCATTATAGTAAGGATCTCCCTTGTCAATTATGTCTCCCCATCTTTTTCGAACATAATAAGCTTCCTCGTTAAACCGTCTCTTTTTCTCAGGCGTGTCCTCATACCCCCTGGTCAAGGATTCATGATGGAAAAGCTTTGCATACGGGGTATAGATAATCAGATACCCTTTCTCCCGGATTTTCAGACAGAGATCAACATCATTAAATGCAACTCCAATATTTTCATCAAATCCTCCGACTTCTTGAAAAACCTCTCTCCGCATCATGAGACAAGCAGCAGTGACAGCACTATAATTCTTGATTATATGGGGGCTTGAGAAATAACCATTATCACCATCTGGTAAATATTTATTTGAATGTCCGGCAACCCCTTTTTTGCCAGGTTTTCCAGTTATGCCTAAAATCACTCCGGCATGCTGGATCTGATTATTCGGATAAAGAAGTTTCGCCCCAACTGCTCCAATACAATCTCTCTGTGCATGTTCAAGCATTGCTGATAACCACTCATTTGATACTACTTCTGTGTCATTATTCAAAAATAGAATATAGGGCGATTCAATATGTCCAACTGCAAAATTATTGATAGCAGAATAATTGAATGGTTTATTGTAATATAAAATTTTTATTTTTTTATGAGATTTCAGCGAGTGATAATAAGCGAATGTTTCATCCTCTGAACTTTGATTATCAATAATTACGATTTCATAATTATCGTATTCGGTTTTCTCCAAAATGGATTCAATACATCGCCTTAATAGATGTACATTATCTTTAGTCGGGATAATTACAGAAACACAGGGATTACCTATTATTGCATATTGAATCCTATACGTGCTGGGAAATAACCCTTCTTTTACTTCCCCTCTCAAATTCCTTCTAATTAGGGCATCTTCTAATGCCTTCTTCGCAGAAGTAAATGCATATGGCTTTGCTGATGGATTGTTCGCAGCTGATCCTTCATTCATCCTCCAGTGGTAGAGAATATTAGGTATATGGCCTATTTGATCTGGAGGGATCTTTTCGGTGCAACGCAAAAATAGATCATAATCCTGTGATCCATCATATCCTTTGCGAAATCCCCCCACAGAATCAACCAGTGTTCTTTGTATGACAGAAAAATGACAGAGATAATTCTGAGATAAAAATGTGTCGGGTGACCAGTCTGGTTTAAAAAAAGGATATCTCCTGTTTCCTTTTTCATCAATTTTGTCCTCATCAGAATAGATAAATTGATAATTCTGGTTCTGGTTCAATTTTTTTACTACTTCGTATAACGCAAAAGGGGGAAGTTCATCGTCATGATCGAGGAACCCAATAAAGTCCCCGGTTGCAAGTGAGAGTGCTTCATTGGAATTTTCTGCGATTCCTTTGTTTTCAATTAAAAATTTTAATTTTATCCGAGTATCCTTTTTTGCGTATTCAGTTAAAATGCGTTTTATGTATGGCTTTGTTGAACCGCCGTCAACGATACAAAGTTCCCAATTTGTATATATTTGTTTGATTACAGATTTTAACGCAATTTGAAGCCATTTTTTTTCAACATTCCATACAGGAAGAATTATACTAATTTTTGGTCGAAAAGAAAAATTTTGTTCTGATTCTTTTAAGTACCTCAATTCTTTAATAGCCGGTTCATTTTGCTTGATCCATATTTTGTATTGATATGATGTAGTGTTATAAAAGAAAAATTGAGAGATAGATGTTAAAAAAGCTGAAAATCCTTCATTTATCAGGATCCTTCCACCTGTGAATGCGCGATTGTAAAGATATCTTCTTCTCGTTTTTTGGGGAAAAAGTGAATCGATGACCTTTTGAAATTTCATTAAACAGGACCATATTACACTCTTTTCGATTTCAGATAATCTTTGAATTAATTCATTATTCTCTTTTTTTAATGAGTCATTCTCTTTTT
>LKUH01000068.1 GCA_001412425.1 Candidatus Cloacimonas sp. SDB | reverse complement strand
GGTGTCGCTGGAAATGATAGCATATGTTACTTGAATTTTCCATCAGACGGTAATCAATATACAAATATTAGCTTTTCAGAGGAGGATGCGAACGAGGATTACTTTAATTACTTTGATGAAAAGAACCTTTCAGTCTGGATTGGATTCGAGCCAGTAAATGCAGATGTATCCACGTTAATATCTCTTGCCCTTGATAGATACTCCAATCATCCATGTATTGCCGGCATATCCGTTGATGTGGAATGGTATAAGTGGCCAACTCACGATACTGGGAAACAAATCTCTGATGTCGAGGCAGAGCAATGGTACAATCTTATCGCTTCATACAACGCGACGTATACACTCCAATTAAAACACTGGATACCTGAGAAAATGCCACCAACATATCGGGAGGGAATATACTTCATTGATGATGGCCAGCAATTTGAATCCATTGACCATATGCTTGAATATTTTACTGCATGGGGACAACAGTTCCCAGATAACCCCGTTGGGTTCCAGATTGGATACCCTGAAGATCAAGATTGGTGGTGCGAGTATAATGATCCTTATGGCGATATTGCTAATGCAATAATTGCTGATATCCCAAATACGAGGGGAGTATTTTGGGTTGACTTTAGCTTAACAGAAATATGCCCAATTGAATAGAGCTCTTAATCTTTCTGACAGAACAAGGAGGAATAAAACACCTCATCACTTTTTGAATGAGATGATTTTTATCTTGTAATACTATTTACCATGAATATTAATGTAGATTGGAACACAGATCATAGACATTTATCTTGATTTGCGGTAATAGTGTGTCAGGATTTCCAGGGTGAATTTTCAGTAACTTAAGATGCATTATCGGACCCTTAATCTCTCAAGAGGACTAGCGGCATTTTCAGAACAATGTGTCGGAGATATCGCTGGAAACCAAATTCGACAAAAGAGGACTAATTGGATCATCTCAAAAGGACATGCTGCATGAAATTAATCGTAACAATCCCCGCATATAATGAAGAAGACTCAATCGGTGATGTCATTCAGGAGATACCACGCACTATTGAACAGATTGACCAAGTTGAGATCCTTGTCATCAATGACGGTTCGACTGATAATACAGGTATAGTCTCACGCAATGCCGGTGCTGATTACATCGTCACCCATAAAAGAAACCTCGGTCTTGCCAAAACATTCAGGGACGGCCTTAATGCCGCATTAGAGCTCGGAGCAGACATTATCGTCAATACAGACGCTGACTTCCAGTACAATGGAACAGAGATTTCAAATCTCATCCAACCGATTTTAGATGGGACAGCAGATCTTGTCATTGGCGATCGTCAGATCAATACCCTTGGTCATATGCCTCGAGGAAAGGCCTGGGGTAACAAATTAGCCACCTGGGTGACACGACGGGTTACAGGTTGGCCCATACATGACGCTCAGACTGGTTTTCGTGCTTTTCCCAGAGATGCTGCCTGTAAAATGAACCTAACTGGTGATTATACATATGTGCAGGAAACACTGATTCAAGCCGTGAATAAGGATATGACGTTGGTCCAGGTACCAATTGAGTTCCGAAGGCGAGATGGAAAGTCACGACTAATCGGGAGCCTGTTTGGATATGCTTCCTCTGCAGGTAAAACAATAGCGCGGAGTTTTCGGGACTACAAGCCTTTTACAGTCTTCCTCTCCATCGGTGGAATAATAATCATTTTAGGTTTAATTCTTGGATCAGGCATCTTGATCCATTTTCTTAAGACTGGAATGGTCACCCCGTATCTGCCAACTGCAATATTAACAACTGTGCTAATTATAGTCGGATTGCAAGTAATCGTTTTCGGACTGCTTGCCGATATGGTGCTTAACATAAGAATTTTAACAGAGGAAATACTGTATCGAATTAAAAAATGACTAGGATGATACAAATGGAAGGAAAAATATTGTTATCGATTTACAAGAGCTTATTTAGGTTAAAAAACTTTTTATAAAGAGCATTGATGTTCATGCATAGCAACCAAATACGTGGAGAAAATAACGCAAAAAAAAATCCTCTTGTAACAATTGTGGGAACTTTACCTCCTGTAAAAGGAATTTCGCCATATTGCTTAGAATTGATCAAATCAATCTCAAAAAAAACAAATTGCGAATTTATTGGATTTAATAACATATACCCTGAATTTCTATACCCTGGTGGGACAAAAATTACCGATGAAAAAGATGAACCCATTTCTGTGGAAAATTGCGTAATCAAAAATATATTAACTTATTACAATCCATTTACCTGGATATGGGCGGGCTTAACAATAAAGGGAAATATCATACATCTTCAATGGTGGGCCCCAGTATTAGCTCCAATTTATTGGACGATTATTGCAATCTGTAAGTTAAGAGGGATGAAAACAATCTTGACTATCCACAACGTGCAACCTCATGAAAGGCAATACCTTAATACTTTTTTGAATAAGAGTGTGTTACAATTAGCTGATCACTTTATTGTACATTCCTCAAAAAATAAGGATTCCCTTTCACAGTTATATCACATTCCAGAAGAAACAATATCAATAATTCCCCATGGCATACTAGAACCCTGTAACATACGAGGAGTAACTAAGCACGAGGCAAGAGAATATTTAGATCTACCTAAAAATGGAAAAGCTCTATTATTTTTTGGGAATATTCGTGAATATAAGGGTTTGGATGATTTACTATACGCCTTTGCTTCAGTGAGAAATGAAATATCTAACCTTACGTTAATAATCGCAGGTAAACCTTGGGAGAACTGGGAAAAATATGAAAAAATTATTGTCAGAAATAATCTTCAATCAAATATAGTTAAAAAATTAGACTTCATCCAACTATCAGAGGTAGAATATTACTTTGCTGCATCAGATGCGGTAATTTTACCATACAAATTCTTCGATTCGCAGAGCGGAGTAGGGGCGTTAGCGATACCATACAAAAAACCGTTAATCATAACAGATACAGGTGGGCTGCCCGATTTCGTAAAAAATGATATTGCAATAGCAAAACCAAATAATCCAAAGGACTTGGCACGAGTTATCGTTAATTGTCTTAGTAACCGGACATTGCTTGAACAGCTCTCAAAGGATTCAGAGGAAATCGCCTTGAGCTATAAGTGGGATGCGATTGCACAAAAGACAATTGAGTTGTATTTAATTCAGGCAGGCCATAAATTGCAACGGTTTTATAAGAGTGATGTGAGATAATATTCTGAAACGTCCCTACTGCTCTGCCAAAAGGGGGAGACTCACTCCCCGACCCCTCCTCCCGAGGGGTAATTATCTAGTAGGAAGCAGTTCCACCCGTCTTATCCATAATATCATTCAGATCGCAGAATCCTCGGAAACACTGTTCCGATAAGGATGTACTGAGAGTTGATCGATCTTTTTGGTACGATCTCCTTAATTAGACACTTTTTTAGTATTGATACGAAGGGATATAACCCTCTAAAAATACAGTTCAAAGCACCAATTTTTGTGCTATAGCTTGGGTCGTATTCTTTTGCATATACAATCTAGGGTGTTGTTCAAAAATTAGGTTTTATATCATTTTCAGTGATTATCCTCTTAATTATGTCTGCGTTCATTTGCGACTTCTTTTGGACCAAAGGAACTTTTCTGAGTATCTCTAATCTAAGTTGTTCTCGTTTATCCCACATCTCCGTTATTATCTCAATTAGTCTCTCATCTGTCAAATCAGTAATAGAAATTGTTGTGCTTTCTTGCGCAAAATCTGCGAGGACATCCCTAGATTTATGGTGATATGATATGTTAATTGTTGGTACCCCCATTGATAATGCAGCAATACATGCATGCATCCGTGCTCCTATAAATAAATCACAAACTCCAATTATCCCTTTTAGTTCTTGTGGCAGATAATCTGAAGTTAGATTCTGAACAGATCCCTGGTGTTTAACTAAAGCATAGATTCTATGATGAATGAGCCGATCATCAAGCTCAGGTTTAGGTCCGGTTACATGGGGTATAAATAAAACCTTGCATTTCATTTGTTCCACAATCATATCGGCGACTTTTGCTACAAGCTCGACAAACTCATCAGAAGACTTGAAGCGGTTTGCTATTAGTTGACTAACCGAGATACCCACAATAGGGCCTTCATTTGTAATCCTTTCAGCGGATAGTATACGTTCAATACGCTCTGGTTCAGCTTGTGGCATAAGATATGCCGCATCTGCTGTTAGGCAGATATAAGGGTGAATAACTCCTAATTCTTTCAGATAAGAATATGAAATCTGACCACGAACGGTTATGATATCCGTTTTATTTAGGACATACTTCGCGAGATACTTTAGTCTGTTGAAAGGTCCAATTGATTGAGCATATAGAACCACAGGTTTGTCAAATATTTTTCCAAGATAAATGTGAAGAAGATGGAACAAAGAACTTTTCACACCATAGACTTCGCTTAACGTATCCCCTCCAATATCTACTACAATATCACACTTCAGATATGCCTGCAGTATCGGAGAACGTAAGAATTTATGCGCAAAACTGTTTTCTAAACCCAACAAACTGGTGAATAATTTCCATGCAAGGCACTGGATTATTACAATCCCAGCATTTTTTGGGGAATTTATCGCAGGTATGATCTTTTTTCCAATATATGTTTTAGAGTCTATGTCCGGATAAAGTGTGACAATAGAGAAGGAAGGTTCATCAAATACATTTTCTAACGCATGAAACGCACCAAATCTTAAAGCCGCATCACCTTTGTTTAATGAACAGTATGTGCCCGTAATAAGTATATTTTCCATAGTTATTGTCTACTTCTTTCGTCTTCTATGCAATAGATTTGCCACAATGTACTGAAACCGATTGTCCTGCGTTATCAGCGTTCGTGGCAGTAAAATTAATAAGTTTCTCCTATATTTCGCAGGGCGTCATATCATCCTAAATTGACCTTCCTCTGAATATACCAAAGTGTTCTAACCAAAAATTTAATAATCATTGATAACAGCCTCCCAGGCGCCAATCGTTTTAGATCTGATTCCATTGCCCCATGGAGATGTTCATCATCTGTCTCCCCAGCACTCCACAAATCGCGACTCGTAATCCTCATTCGCTCCTTGAGGACTACCTCCTGCCGTAGGAAGGGATTTCTCGACCTGGCTGGTACTACTCGCTTATCTAAATTAATCTTCCGGTTGCGATACAGTCGGAACGCCAGATGTTGCCGTTTTTGTGTAATTACACCACCTTGGCTCTGCACAACCCACTTTATCGGGAATAGGTCGAGAGAGATCTCTTGGCCGCGCTCGATAACCTCGTTCACTTTGGGCGAGCGAACCAACATAAGGCTCGTCCCACGACTGTCCAATATATACTCCGGCAGCCAAGCGTCCATGCAAGTAACATCCGCACATTCGGCAAATACATCATCGCAATAGTTACAAGCCCCAAGAGTGAACCATCGGTTCATCCAAGCCTTAGCAATCCCTTCGTTCCAGAAAATCCTCTTCTCCACACCGTCTTTCGTCGTGAATTTATAGTGATAATCCTTCGCCGAGCGGTCTAGGCTCTTCCCTCGATAAAGCACTCTAAACCCCTCCTCATTCACTCCAGCGATGGCGGCGATGTATTCAGTAAAGTGCTTGCTCTTCAGCTGCCCGCATACGAGGCCAACGGTGATGACAACTCGCTCCCTGAGTTTCTTGTTCCTCTGTTGGGCAAGCCGAATCGCCTTTATAAAACAGGGGAGACCGGTGACGGCATAACGCCCGGGCGTTTCGAGGACCTGCCTGATTACCCCAGACAACTCCACAGGATAGTAGGCCGAACCGGCCCCAGTACGCAGTTCATCAGGGGTATTAAAAATCTGAAAGGAAAAAAGCCTCTCCGGATCACCGGTGGGGGCCACACATATGATGTGGTCGACGACGCCCTCGCGAAGCAGCGCTTCGAGAAGCCAAGTCGCGATCCCCCCCGAGGCACTGCTCAATCGGTGTTCCTCTGAGTAACCTACATAGGAAGCGAGATAATAGCCGGTTTCTAGACGGTGTCGGATTCCAGGGATCTCTCCATAGAACTGTTTTCCAATCGTATCCTCGTTCTCTTCGGAATCTGCGAAAGGACAAACCTTCAGGCAAAGCCCGCACTCTCTGATACAGGGCGAAATTTCTACTGGATTATACTCTCCAAAGCGGTTCCACTGCATGGTAAGGATGCCCTGTGGGCAAAGGGCCGCACATAGTCCGCAGCCAATGCAAAGATCATTTTGTACGACGATCTCGATTACAGTTGCCATGAATGAGTCTTCCTATGAGATGCCTCAAGAAAGTAGGAGTGAATCCTCTTTTGAGATATTGTTATCATGATTATCGTGGATGGCGATAATGAAATCGCTATGCCAATTAAATAAGCTATGTGGAGTATATGATTTTGATTATTTAGGATTTAACACAGTTTATATATCACCTAAACATAAGCAAGGAAAAGATCTTGCTCTCAAACATCCATTCAATTGGTAATACCTATTATATTTCGCATTTAAACAATAACAAGGGATCAATTTAGAATGCAACGTCAGAGCGTTATTCGAGGAACCACCCAACTCCTAATCGCCCAGATTATTTTCCTTCTTTCAGGGTATGTAATACACATCGGTCTTGGAAGAACACTCGGTCCAGCTTCCTACGGCGTCTATTCAGTTGTGATATCTATAGCAACTGCAATAAATCTCTTTCTCACCGCCGGGCTTCCACAGGCAACTTCAAAATATATTTCTGAAAATCCAATACAATCAAAAAGTGTTCTACATTCCTCTCTTAAAATTTCTTTTTTATTTAGCCTTCTTCTGTCAGCAGCTGTTATTATAGGTGCAAATGGAATCGCAGCTATGTTGCAGGAGCCATCTCTAAGGTTTTATATTCCAATCATTGCTATAATGATTTTAGTAACCGGGCCTAGAACTGTTATTTTCGCTTATTTCAACGGAATACAGGATTATAAAACTCAGTCGATTCTTTCAGGATTGTATTACATAATAAAACCCACATTAATCTTTTTATTGGTTTTCCTTGGCTTCTCAGTCACCGGTGCAATCATCGGGTTCGCCCTCTCGCCAATTATCCCCTTAATTATCGGAATCTTCCTCGTAGGAGGACATACTATTTTAAAATCAGAGCGTTTTCCAATACGAAAACTCCTCTGCTTTGCAGCCCCGATCATAGTCCTCTCTGCTACAATCAATCTGATTCTGAACATGGATCTCTTCTTTGTCAAAGGAGTCTTAGTTGACAATGTTCTTACCGGATATTACTCCGCATCGGCTCAGATAGCAAAGATCCCCTACTTCTTGATGGCCGCCGTCACCGGCGCCATCTTCCCTGCAGTTTCTGCTTCTATGCATGAACACGAACGGGTGCAAAATTATATCTCAGAATCCCTCCGGTATGCCCTTCTCTTTATTCTCCCCGGAACCGCCATGGTGGCGGCAACATCAACGGCAGTTGTTACCCTGATCTACTCTGATGTTTACCAGCCAGCAGGTAAACCACTTGCTTTCCTGATTATTGGCATCTGCCTCTTCGGTTTATTCGCCCTGCTCACTACCATCATCAGCGCAGTCGGCAGCCCAAGAGTTGCCATGGCCATGGGAGTTGGCGTGCTGGCGGTAGACTATGCTCTGTGCTGGCTAATGGTTCCTGCCTTCGGGATGGTCGGGGCGGCTGGTGCAACAACCCTATCCTGTTTCCTAGGACTCGGGATAGCGGCAGCATACGTCTATTGGAGATATAGAGTCCTTATGCCCGCTATATCAATAGTAAAAATACTAGCTATTTCGCTTCTGATCTTCGTAGCACTCTACAGCTTCCCCATCCATGGTCTGGGATTGTTAGCAGCATACGTAGTTGCTGGCGTTGGCTACTTCTTAGCACTCTATCTGTTGGGCGAGATACAGAAAAGGGATATCAATCGGATGAAAAGGCTTGTCGGAGGGGGACTGCACCTAAAATAACTCCTTTGTGGGTACCGTCCTAATTAAGCTGTAATTTCCGTACCTGTATCCGCAGAAGGTATCTCGCTAACATCAGATAAATATCGTCTACTTGTGATCCACTCCTGGTTTATATCCATGAGGATAGCCCCAGCTATTCTCAAGAGCGATGCATCATTTGGAAATGCTCCAATAGAGCGATATATGGGTTTTAATTCCTTGTTGACACGTTCGATCAGATTAGTGGTGCGAATCCTTCTCCAATGCTCTGAAGGAAAGCTGCGATAATTCAATACGTCAAACTGGAACCGTTCAACCGTATCAACAGCACGAGAAAATCCACGAGATTCGAGTTCGAGTATACATTCCTGAAGTCTGCGAGGATCACCCAAAGAGTCCTTCAAAATCGCTACAATTCGCTTTTGATCCTTCCTTGGTATCTTCTTCAGTACTGCCCGGATAAAGTCTACCTAGCACATTTGCCCTTCAACCATGAAATTAACGTTCAATGGCGGCCCGGATGCCTTTGTGGCCGTCTGATACGATAAGATCAACACATCTCAATCCGTGATCTTTCAGGTCTTCCCAGGTGAGTTCATTTTCACAATCTGCAATCCCGGCTCCAAGGATCTCACGGATCCCGTCACTCCGAATACCAGCAACGATGAGTAATGCCTTGTTGGAATACCTGATGCCCTCTCTAACCTTGAAATACGAGGCTTCAAAGAAGATATAGGCGATATATGTATCAATGGGGCGTGAAAGAAACTCCATGACCTTTGAATCACGTTCTTTGGCGATACTCGATACATACAAGGGTGAGATCTTATCCACTCCAAGTGTGAAATCACATTCTGAAACATTCTTGTGGATACTCCCTGGAGGTACGACTCGATAATTGCATTTTCGAGTGCTTTTTCCACTCGCGAATAGCGTACAAATACCTGGGTCTTAAACGGAATATCTCTTAATAACGGCTTATCGAGTTATAATGAACCATATCGCGTCTTCAGAGATCTTGACTTGGTCTCGTTCCAATAGGTGCGTCTCGATCATATCCTCTCATACTTCCCAGCACCGGCCAGTTTATCCGCTTCTCTCTGCATCAGATCGTTTAAAAACCAGTTGATGACATTCTGCATGCCCTCTTCAGTATCGGTAAGGTAATTTCTGATGAACGCTAACAGATTCATAGCTTTGTTTCTCCCGAATTAAGCTGTTACAGAACAAATCAACACATATAAAAGATCGGTTAGCCTTCCCAGAGGAATGGTTTATGAAAAGACTATTGAGATCTATAAATGTTCAGCTAAGATCGCCAGTAAATCCTGGTATAAGTGATAATGTTAACGAATTGAACCCTAAAATTGCACATATGATCAATCAAAATAATACTCAAATTTGTGTCCTTGATCATTATGTAAAGTCAGTACCAAATCCTCAAAACGCGCTTGACATCTTTAAGGGAGAATGGGCTTCAAAATTTCCCAAACCTTATGACTATTTAGAGGCGGGATCTAGTCAGCTCTTTGAAGATCCACGCATTCCATGGGCCGTTTTGCAATTTGGAGGAGTGAATGGTAAAACTATATTGGAACTCGGCCCGCTTGAGGGCGGACACACTTACATGCTCGAGTGTTTAGATGCAGCATCAATTCTCTCGATCGAATCGAATACCCGTGCATATCTGAAGTGCTTGGTTGTCAAGGAGATACTGGGGCTAAAACGAGCGCATTTCATGTGTGGTGATTTTGTTGAGTACTTGAAAAACACCAACAATAAATTTGACGTTGTTATCGCCTCGGGTGTACTATATCACATGAAGAATCCTGTAGAATTAATTGCTTTGTTGTCCAAGGTTACTGATAAGATGTTCATCTGGACTCATTACTACGATCAAGTGATTATTTCTCATAGTTCATTAATACCCGATAATAAATTCGGGGATTGTATACCATTCAGTTACTGTGGTTTTCAACATAAATTATATAGATATGAATATGATAAGGCTTTAAATTGGATGGGCTTTTGTGGAGGTAACGATGTGTTCAGCAACTGGATGACCCGTGATGATATCATAGCTTGTTGTGATTATTTCGGATTTGATGACATTCGAGTGGGTTTTGATGACCCACAGCATCCTAACGGACCAGCATTTGCATTATCTGCGATTCGTCAATAAAAATTCTGTCCACCAGGATTCACCATAAGGCTTAGTATTTCCCGGTTATACTTTCTTGCTCTATTGAATGAATGAATCAGGGCATTCTATCCGCTCTTTTACATTTGATCCTACATTTCGCGGGTCGACCTCACGAAATAGTATTTTTCGAATGCAGGTCCCAGTAATCCAAGTATTTTCATCAAATCCTGAGATAAATTGGACATTTTTGCTATCCTTCTCCCATCCACAACAATAAAATATTCCCTCACCCTCCGAAACAGGAAAAAGACCCATTTCAAAGTTGGCCGCCGAGTCTGCTTCTTCGTCTGGCTGATAACTGTTTCACCGGTGCGTTCGAGAGCTTGCCTCAAGCGGAATTCTACCATCGAATAATTGAAGCGTTTCTTATGTATAGAACTCTGCATCAGCAATGTTGTAGACCTTTTCGGTCGAACGAAGTTTTTCTGTAAGGGCTTGAATTATGGTCCTGATGGATTCTTTTTCTGATTCGTTTCCTGAGAAGGTTTGAAGAAACAGCGGGACACCATGCTGATTAGCAGCCATTCCTAAAACGAACCGCTTGAGATCCCATCTCCCATCTTTGGGATAGCCATACGTAATCTGGATCTCCTCGGTACCAAAGTCATGCTCATATTCTCCGGTGACACTGAAATTCATGGTGTCGATGTGAACACAGTGTGAGCCGAATTCACTTGGAAGGAGGGATTCTGCAACGATCTCGTTGAATGATTCTGTCGGGCCATACCCGGCGATCGCGTCCAGGGTTCTGCCGAACACATCGTCATTCAGGTGATCACGGGTTATTTCTTCACCAACTAGACGCCGTAAAGCTATGTCATCGAAGAATTCCGGAAAAAGATAGAGTCGCGTTCGATGAATCCAAGTCCGTTGAGAACCATCCTCTTGACTGTATCTGAATGGGTTAGGTGATGGTGACGGGTCTTGGGTATGGCTTGATCGATTACGTTCCCAATTCCTAGCGTGTCATACGCGCCGGAAACGATTCCAAGGCGTCCTACGGTGAGGATGGATTCATCGTCAAATCCATCTATCAGGGGCATGTTTTAGGTTTTTAATCCAAGGTACAAAGATCTTGTGGTCGTGTAATTTCCAATTTTACAATTTTTAATGCGAATTGTGGGATACACTGCCTAGATATAACTGACTTGTCGGCTATAAAAAAACAGTCATCTAAAAGCAAATATGATTCTAAATAACATACTAGGAACCAAGGAATTTTCTTGGGATGAACAGAAGGAGAATCAATGCAAATATCGAAATTGCCAATCCACAATAAAATGTAAATGGCACATATGTATATTGTATAACAGATTCTCCTTCCGGTACATCTATGGATTGCATCATCCCCATATAAGGCTCGATTGAAACAGGTTGATCATTACAATAAGCAACCCACCCCGGCCAAATTCGTGTTGTAGTAACAAGTTTACCTTGATGAGTAGCGTTTACAAAAAAATCCCGGGAGTATGGAGTGAATTTAGTAATTTTAATATCATCATATGAAGAGGGATTAATGTAATCTGAAGAAGAAAGAAGATAAGCTCCGGGTGGACAATCCAAATTTTCTAGAACAATGATGCCCTCCTCAAGTGACATGATCTGCCATTTTGTTGTATTCATAGTATCAGGGACTTGTTCAGATGTTAAGACATAACGAATACCGAGTTTGTCAATATATGCCGAATCCAGATTTATTTGATCCAGGTTATACATAGCTGAAGTAGGCGATTTCCAGGCATCATGAACAACCTGGTCTAATATCGCTTTTTCTGATGGTCGATGGTAGCCATGTGCAAACCAGTCAGAGATGTCATAGTAGTTTAAAGTTCCAGAAATCAAATATGTCGATGTAGCCAGGACACTTTGGCCCGGTAATAAATTATCTTGAACATAATTGATAGTAGGTGTATTTGGGAAGAATGAATCTCGTGGAACGACAGCATTTTGCATCATTCCAACTGGTGCCATTGTAATTATCTGTATTCCAATGAGGATTAGGAAAAAAAATG
>LKUH01000067.1 GCA_001412425.1 Candidatus Cloacimonas sp. SDB | reverse complement strand
AAGCAATCTCTGCTTACTGCTACCATTCCCAACCTTACTTCGGGAATATTGATCATCTAATTCCTCCCTCCCAAAATCTTGAATAATTTTTTAATATTACCATAATTTATGCCTTCCTTTAAGTGCTTCTCCTCTTTTTGGAAATAGTATGAATTATAACTGATACTATTATCAAAACACCACAAATAAACTGTGTCCAAAATCCAGATAGTCCGGCAGCAACTATACCTGCCTCTAAAGAGCCAATAATAAATGCACCTATAAAGGTTCCTTCAATATTTGCCTCTCCTCCAAACATTGAAGTTCCACCTACAAAAACAGCAGCCATTACCATCATTAAATAACCTTCTCCCATAGTTGGCCACCAGGTTCTCATCCGATAACAGCTGAGTATTCCAGCAAAGGATGCTATTGCTCCCATTAACATAAATACCATTATTTTCATTATCGTTACATTAACACCCATCATCCTGGCCGCTTCTTTATTATCCCCTATAAACAAAGCCTGTTCTCCAAATTTGTGCCTTAATAATAAGAAATAGAAAAAAATTGCTATCCCCACAAACCAGATTGATTGTACGGGGATTACTCCCAACCTTTCGGCAAATATTTTATAGGAAAAGGTACCACTCAATGCTACTGTCCTGGATAAACCGTCTGAGATGATGTTGCTGAATCCCCTGATTAAGAATTGCATGCCTAAAGTTGCAACGATTGACGGAATGCCTATGCATGTAACTAATACTCCGTTTATAAATCCAACTATTATTCCAGAAAACAGACTTGCTATTATAGACAGTATGACATTATTTGTAGCCTGAAAGGTAGTTGCAAATATAAAGCCTGACAAACCCATTACAGATGGGAAAGAAAGGTCTATTTCACCCATAGCAAGCACGAAAGTCAATCCAAGGGCCATTACTCCCATAATAGGGACAGTAGATAAAAATGATTGGTATATTCTACCTTTGAGGAATACTTCTGGACTGGTAATCATGAATAAGCCAAAAATACTGATAGCCATAATTATTAATGCAATCTGAGATTTATACTTGGTTGTCCCTTTTACTTTTAAATTTTTTTCTAAATCATTCATTTGATTATCCCTTTTCCTCTTGTTTGTTCTGAGTAACTTTTTCAGTGTATTCAATCAATCCCTCACTCAGTTTCTGCAAAGAAATGTCTTTACGATTAAACCTGCCTACTATTTTACCCCGGTCAATTGCCACAAAACGATCAGAAACAGGGTATACATTGGCAATATTATGAGATATATAGATACATGATTTTCCCTTTTCCTTAATGCTTTGTATAAAATTCAATACCTTTTTCACTTCCTGTAATGACAATGCCATGGTCGGCTCGTCCAGAATAACCAGATCAGCTTCAAAGTACATTGCCCTTGATATGGCAACTCCCTGTCTTTCACCACCGGATAATGTCCTTATTATTGAGTCAGCACCAACCCCGATTCCCCGGAATTTCATTAAATCTCGCATAATCTTATCTGTTTCTTCCTTTTCTTTCTTTATATTAAGAAAGCCTAACTTATTGGTAATCTGTCTACCAATAAAGACATTTCTCCACAAAGCCTGTTTTTCTGCCAAGGCTTTCTCCTGGTATACTGTTTCTATTCCCATATCATGGGCGCTTTTTACAGAATGTTTTTTGGGGTTTATTTTCACACCCTTGATATACATCCCTCCTTTATCAAAAGAATGCACACCAGAAATAATTTTTATTAATGTCGATTTACCTGCTCCATTATCTCCTAATACTCCTACAACCTCGTTATAGCCAATTTGGAAATCAATTCCCTTTAATGCTACAACCCCATCATATGATTTATGAATATTCTTCATTTCAACCAAGTTGTTCATAAATAACACTCTCCTTTTGCTGCAATAACTGTGAAGTCTTTTAAACTTGTAGGGAAATTTCTACAAATTTCCCTACAAGTCTTAATATATTCAATTTCTATCTTCAATCTATAAATATAAAGTTACCTTATTCCCTGCTCGGCCAATGGGGCTACCATGTCAATATTGTCCTGGCTAATTAAACCACCACCGGTATCAATATGTAATCCTGAAAACCCGTACATTCTGGTTAAATATATTTGGAAAATTGGTAAAAATCCCTGCAAAAATGGTTGCTGATCTAAAACCAGGTCAGTATAACCAGCTTTAATGCCTTCCACAACTGGTGCCGACAAATCAAAACCGGCACCGAAAATATCATTAGGACCCAATCCAGCCGTTTCAAAATAGGTACGCTGAGCAGAAGTCAAATTACCATGGTCAGTTACAACAACCTTACAATCAGGATTTGCCTGTAAATATCCTGCGATAACCGGAATACCATTGGCAGCATCTTTATCTACCTCAGCCGATATTTCCAGATAGTCCACTTCCATACCAATCTCTTCAAAAGCATCTATAGCTCCTTTGGTTCTTAATCCTCTGGTCGGCTGGGACAAAAGACCCCAGACAAGCGCTTTGTCTCCTTCCTCTAATCCCGCTCTTGCAATAGTGCCTTCTCCTAAAGTATATCCAGATTCATATAACTCCTGTCCTACATAACCAAATCCATTTGCAGCATAGGCTTTTTCCAGTTCAGGCAAGGTTGTGTTTTGGCTGGTAACTATAATTCCTCTTTCCTCTGCCTCTTCTACAAAAGGCCTGTAAGCCTCATCACCTGGGTGACCCATTATTGCTATTCCGTCAGGGTCGGCTGCTACAGCCTGTTGTAGCTGGTCAACCATTTTTTCTGGACTCCACTCAGACCACAAGTACCTTACTTCAACCCTATCACCTAAAATCTCTTCTGCTGCCCTGGCACCATTGTAAACAACAGTGGCAAAGGTGCCTCCCGGGGAACCACCTGGGAAAAAGTATATTACAATAGGATCCTCACTTTGTTGTGCTCCTACTGGCAAATTTAGAAAGAATACACAAACCAACACCAATAATACTAAAATATTAATTTTCCTCAACATTTTTTTTCTCCTTTATAAGTAATATTTTTCAGCAAAACAATATTCTATCCTGATTAAACAAACAATCTTCTAGGTATACCCTTTCACCTCCTTTTCAGTAGAATTACCCACTTTTTGGACAGATATTTTATTTTTCAATTGCAATCCTGATTACATTCCATGATAGCTTTGGTAATAATGCCTTCAGAATCCCATCTTCTATGACAGAATCCTTCTTTATTTCGGGTATAACTCTAAATGGGTAATCTTTGGTATTTGACGTTTTTACATCATCATTCTGATAAACAATATGTTCAATAATCCTAAATTCTCCAAAACCTTTTATTTTATAGTTAACAAGCATGTTTTCCTGGATATCCTTATTTACTGCAAAGATAGTTATCTCGTTTTGATTATCATTAAAAATAGCAACCGTATCCAGGACGGGTACATCAGAAAAATCTTTAGTGTCATACCTTGGTGTTTCTGTTAGAGAATACAATGCTGCCCCTCTACCATAAACTGAAGCATGCAGATATGGATAAAAAATTGTCTGTCGCCATGCACTTCCCGCATTTTCTGTCATAATTGGAGCAATAACATTAACCAGTTGAGCCAAACAGGCTATCTTTACTCTGTCTGCATTTTTTAATAAGGTAATTAATAAGCTTCCCACCAATAGGGCATCTTCCATGTTGTAAACATCTTCTAATAATGGCGGTGCAACTGACCAGGATGTTATTTTTTTATCCTGTTCTCTAGAATGATACCAGACATTCCACTCGTCAAATGATAGATTAATAGTCTTATTGCTTCCTTTTCCGGCTTTAACATAATCACAGGTTGCAATTACTGATTTTATAAAGGTATCCATATCCAGTGATTTTGCCAGATAATTAGGAGTATCATTTTCTGGATTCCCATAATAGCTATGCACTGAAATATAATCTATCCATTCATAGGTATGCTCCAGTACGGTTGATTCCCATTCAGGATAAGTATCCATTAATCTATGAGAACTGCCGCATACAACTAATTCAATGGTGGGATCAATCAGTTTCATAACCTTGGCAGCCTCACAAGACAAACGACCATATTCCTGTGCAGTTTTATGGCCAATTTGCCAGTCTCCATCCATTTCATTACCCAGACACCAGGTCTTTATTCCATGAGGTTCTCGATACCCATTTCTTACTCGCAAATCACTATAATAAGTTCCTCCCGGATGATTGCAATATTCTACAAGATTTCTGGCATCATCAATCCCTCTTGTTCCCAGATTTATTGCCAGCATTATCTCTGAGTTGACTCTTTTTGACCATTCTACAAACTCGTTAATTCCTACTTTATTAGTCTCTACTACTCTCCAGGCAAGCTCTAATTTCCTCTTTCTTTTATTTTTTGGTCCAATACCATCCTCCCAGTTGTACCCTGAAACAAAATTTCCACCTGGATACCTGATAATGGGCACCTTCAATTCTTTTACCAAATCTATTACATCTTTGCGAAAACCAAGTTCATCAGCCTCAGGGTGGCCAGGTTCATAAATTCCACCATAAATTGCCCGTCCCAAATGCTCAATAAAAGAACCATATATTCGATTATCAACCTCTGCAATTCTGTATCCTTTATCAACTTTACAATTAGCATTTTTCATGATTAATCTTAAAAATAAAACCTCCTTTATTGGCAGTCTGGCACCGGAATTCCAAACTCTGGTGTTCCATCTTCATTCCAGCCAAATATCTGGGCACGAGTGTGTCGATTTGGGTCATAAAGAGGATCACCAACTATATCCCTGTAATTCCTGGCATGGTATACCAGCACATCTCTACTATTATCCTCTGAAACAGTAAAGCTATTATGTCCTGGACCATATTGACCATTTTCTTCACTAGTTTCAAAGACCGGTTCGGGAGATTTATTCCATGAGTTCGGATTTAATATATCTGCAGTTTCAGAAGCAGTCAAAATTCCCATGCAATAATTAGAATCAGTAGCACTAGCAGAATAGCTAATAAATAATCTGTTGTTTCTTTTTAGGATAGCAGGCCCTTCGTTAACCCAAAAACCAATCTTCTCCCAGCCATATTCCGGGGTAGCAATCATTGCCGGTTTACCTTTAATAGTCCATGGATTTTCCATTATTGCAATATATAAATTGGAGGGATTATGTAACTCATGTGTCTTTTGAGCCCAAACAAAGTATCTCACGCCGTTATGCTTAAAGGTTGTCGCATCCAAAGAAAAATTGGAAAAGGAAAATTTATCTTCCGCTGATTTTTTCATGATACCCTTTTCGTGCCAGTTGCCGGATATCGGGTTTTCGTCGGTACATTCCAAAACGTAAGGTCGAATTCCCCATACGTCGCCGCCAAGTCCACCAGCAGCGAAATATATGTACCATTTTCCATCAATATAATGGATTTCTGGAGCCCAAATATGTACTGACATTTCCCCGGAATCACGTTTTCTCCATATTGTTACCGCCTCTGCTGAACCAAGATCCTGTATTGTTTTTGCCCTTCTGATTTCTATCCGATCATATTCGGGAACAGATGCAGTAAAATAATAGTAATTATCTGAATGCTTATAAATCCACGGATCTGCACGCTGTTCGATGATGGGATTTTTATATTCAATATTTTTCACAGCAACCTTCTCTCCTTCCTGATATTCCGTAGTATAAGATTGTGCACAATATATAAATTCATTAAATGAAATCAATGCCAATAAGATTGATATTAATAAAAAAATAAG
>LKUH01000066.1 GCA_001412425.1 Candidatus Cloacimonas sp. SDB | reverse complement strand
TTTCAAGGACACCGTAGCTGAAAAAATAATTGTATCTTTAATCAGCGAAGCCGGGGCTTCGGTGTATTCAGCGTCCAAAGAAGCAAGAGAGGAATTCCCCAAATTGGATGTCACCTACCGGGGCTCAGTATCCATCGGCAGACGGTTTCAGGATCCCCTGGCTGAACTGGTAAAAATCGAACCAAAATCCATCGGGGTCGGTCAGTATCAGCACGATGTAAATCAAACCCTGCTTAAATATAAGCTGGATAATGTTGTGTTTTCAGTGGTGAACCGGGTGGGAGTTGAGTTAAATACTGCTTCCTATCACCTTTTAAAATATGTATCAGGTATTGGCAATATCCTGGCAAAAAATATTGTAAGCTACCGAAATGAAAACGGAATGTTCAAACAGAAAACTGATTTGATGGAAGTGTATAAATTTGGGGAAAAGTCATTTCAGCAGAGTGCGGGCTTTTTAAGAGTTGCCCACGGTAAAAATATACTGGATGCCACCGGGATTCATCCTGAAACTTACCCGGTGGTAGAAAAAATATCTCAGCATTTAAATCTGACTATCCCCAATTTGATCGGCAATGAAAAATTAGTGAATTCAGTTGATCCCCAGGATTTTGTCACCGATGAATTTGGTTTACCCACTATTCACGATATCCTCATTGAATTGAAAACTCCGGGCAGAGATCCCCGGGAAGATTTTTTGATATTTGAGTTTACCGATGGAGTTATGTCCATTGAAGATATAAAACCGGATATGATTTTATCCGGGGTGGTTACCAATGTCACCTTGTTTGGAGCTTTTGTAGATATTGGCATACATCAGGACGGACTGGTTCATGTCTCTGAGATATCCCACCGCTATATAAAAACTCCCGATGAAGTGCTTTCAGTAGGAGACAAGGTAAAAGTAAAAGTGTTGAAGGTGGATAAAGAACTCCAGCGGATTACTCTGAGCTTGAAGGCACTTAAGGAAAAGCCTCCTAAAGTTCACCAGAAGAAGAAAAGAAAGAAAAAGAAAAAAAATAAACAGAAAACATTGTTTGATGAAGTTCAGGAACTGAAGAAAAAATGGGAC
>LKUH01000065.1 GCA_001412425.1 Candidatus Cloacimonas sp. SDB | reverse complement strand
TCAGAAATGTTATTTATACGACAAATGCTATTGAAAACTACCATCGTTCGTTAAGGAAGGTAACTAAATCCAAAACCATTTTTCCAAATGAAGCATCGTTGATGAGGATCTTATATTTAGCAACCATGAATGCTACTAAGAAATGGACATCAACAATACAGAATTGGGGAATAATTTATTCTCAGCTGAGAATAATCTTTGACAAAAGAATCGATGAGTTTAAATAAAACAAAAATGAGGTTTACACAAAAAAATGGACACTACCGTAAAAACTGGATCATTCAGATTTAGAGTTTCTGAATCATCGATGGAAAATTCACAATCTTCAACAGTTAATTTATTAATTACTAATGAATCTGAAGAATTAATTGAAATGCCACCCCATTCGTTATCGTCAACACTAGTAAAAACAACATAATCTCCAATTTCAATAGATCCATTAACAATAATACTATTGTCATTGCATTTACCTTTAACTATAACACTATCTTGTAAAATAAGGTTGGCATTTGAATTTACAATAATTTTGGAATCATTGTTTAGAAAGAGATGTGAACCCGTTTCAAATGTTAGTGTAACTCCCCTTTGAATTTCAATATCTCCTCCAAATTGAAAATTACCAAAAACAGACTGAGTATTTTCAATTTCTCCACTTAAACCGTTTAGTGAACAAATATCTTCTTCAAAAGGAATCCCGTAATACATTTGTGGATACTCATTTCTTCCATCATCTTCAAAAATGTAAAAATCCTCAACAAATGCATCCATGGCCTTTGCATATTGAAACGATTCTTTCATTTGAGTAACTCCATCTAGATTTCCAATATTGGGATTTAAATCTTCATGTTGCTGGGGAACATCAGGATCAAAATCAGATAATTGATATTGTGGGTAAAAGAAAATATGATCTCCAACATCTTCGTTAACTTCCCATGGTGCTTGATAACTATCAGCATGTTTCCGGGCTATTGATGTATTCCAGAAATAACTGAATTCTGGAAAATAATGCGCTGGATGTAGTGGACTATCAGGATGATCTCCATATGCTAGAGTGTCTGAGTCAGTAGCTGTGATTATTATCCTGTTCTCTTTCTGTAATTCAGGAATAAATCCACCTGAATGACAGGGCTGCATTACAATTATTGTTTGAGCACAATTAAGTGAATCCATAGCATCAGCTAATCTGCTATCATAGTACCTTTCAATTCCAACATCTTCATCATAAACCTGAATAAAATGATTCCCGCAATTGTCTACTCCTCCATGATCTGTAATATAAACAAAAAGCATATCTTCAGGTCCAAGAGTATCTTCTAGATAATTGAATGTACTATCAATAGAAGCTTTATCACAAGCACCATCTATATGATTTGTTCCTTCATCATCAGGGCCATAAAAACTACTATATTGGTTATGGTTTTCATCCACTCCTGCATCCCATGACAGAACAATAATAGTGCTATCTGAAAAATTATATGATCTATCACCTTCTTCAGTCGTTAATGCACAATATAGTTGACTCATACCATTCCAAGTACTAAGTTGAGTATGACCAGATAAAAAAACTGCCCACTTATGGGGATCCGGATTTCGTGTTCTTTGTAGATTTGGGGGAGTTGTAGAATAATTATAATTTGGAAAATTTACTCCAATTGATACTTCCTCTAGATTTACTCTATATTCATATACGGGAACAGTATCTGATAGAATCTGGTAACTACTATCGGATACATTTAGAAAAATGTATCTACAGGGATGTTCCCAAAAAGCTGTGGGATGATCATCAATGAAGAATAACCAACTTTGGTTGTACGGATTGGTTATTGATTTATAAGAAGTTAGAACATAACTGCTGGTTGTTACTATTGTGGAATCCATAAATGCATTAACATCGTCAATACAGTCATCAATAATATCGTTAATAACAATCAATTTAGCATCTTCTTTTGTAACATCAGCTAAAACATTTATAATAGAAATACATAGAAAAAATACAATTAACGATCTAAAATTAAACATAGTGCCTCCTAATTTATCAATAACATCTTGTTATACTTGGTTAACTCGCATGACGAAACTCCATAGAAATAAACTCCTGTTGGTACAAATTCATTATATTGATTAGTTCCATTCCAGAAAATCTCGCCTTTAGTTGTATTTGTATCAATGTTCAATTTTTTAATAATTTGACCCTTAACATTGTAAATAAACATGGAAGTTATATTAAATTTTAAAGGGATTTGATAAAGAATAGTCATCCCTTTTCTTCTAGATGATCCTGATAAATCAAATGGATTAGGATAATTGTATAATTGTATTAATTCTGGAAAAATGATCTCATCC
>LKUH01000064.1 GCA_001412425.1 Candidatus Cloacimonas sp. SDB | reverse complement strand
AAAATAAGCCCTCTTGCCAGGCTTTTTTGTGATATTTGAAGATCAGCTCGAACTTAAAAACCTGCGGTGTTAAAGCATTGTATAAATTCTCTCTTGGAATGGTTCTGACAATTTTTTTTCCTGCGACCTGCTTAATAGTATTTTTGATCTTGGATGCAGCAATAACTGCAGAATAATCCCTGGCAAGTTTAACTAATTCCCTGATCTCACTTTCTGCAATGAAAGGTCTTACACCGTCGTGGATCAAGACAAGATCGGTATCAGGAGGACAGGCACATAATGCTTTATAGACGGACTCCTGCCTTTCCTTACCTCCAGCAATGCAGCTGATGTTGATTTGGGAAAATTCCTTTTTTATCAGATCTCGAAAATTTATTTGTTCCTGAGGGAGAACGACAATCAACTCGTCAATATCCTGATGATCTGCAAATTTATCCAGCGTCCAGAATAATAAGGGTCTTTCTTTAAGCAGAATAAATTGTTTTTTGGTCTTATTTTTTAATCTTCTTCCACTGCCGGCGGCAGTGATTAGCGCAATTGTTTTACCCATTAATTCTCCATTTGACTGGCAGAAAAAATTACTATAAGCAGGAGATGTCAAGCATTATTCGGCAGAGAAGCATTAATCTGAAGAAAGATAAAGTTAATTTTTATCGGGACGTATTAATAAAACCATAAGTATTATTCTCTATTAATGTTGATGGTTTTATTTTTTAAAGACAGCACAAATGGAATTGATCCTAATGCTACCAGAGCTGAGATCCTGAAGGTAGTATCCAAACCAATTTTATCGGAAAAATAACCTACCAGCAACACAAAAATTGAACTTACAGCAAAACTGATGGTCATATAAACTCCATTAATGAATGACATATGACGGGAATTAATATCATGGATCAAAGCCAGCATTACCGGTCCTATTCCAAAGAGAAAAAAGCCTGTTACAATCAATATAGGAATCGACCAGATTCCTTTAACATATAAAAACAGGAACATCAGAACAGGATTTATGAGAGTGATTATTAAGAGAGCGTTTTTTCTGCCGATGCGATCCGAGATAATGCCTGCAAAAAAAGTTCCTCCTGCCCCGGAAAACTGTAAAATGGAAAGTGATATTCCAGCCAACCAGATACTTGATCCTTTACTGGTAAGATAGGTGGGGAGGTAAAGGGTCAGAGCAGCCTTCATGGCAGAGCGGAAGACTATAATTCCGGTTATACTTATAAAAAAGGG
>LKUH01000063.1 GCA_001412425.1 Candidatus Cloacimonas sp. SDB | reverse complement strand
AAAGCTGACAGAGAAAAAACATTAGAGAATGGCTTATTATTCCAGATTTGTCCTCTAACACATCATAATTTGACACAGTTGCAGTCAATATTTAATTATCTTCAACCATCAACCACCAAAATGAAGCCTTCTTTCGGAACCGGAGATCGATTGGGTATAGCTACCCCTGCCCATATAGAAGCCTTTGAAGGGAAGAGTATTTTCCCCATCTTGGCTCAGCAATCCGTAAGAGAAATGGAAAGAACAGAGAGTAATTGGCAAAAGGTATTGGACAATGCTATTTGGGGCTGTTTCGAGGCAGGCTATGAAGGTAAGTTTGGTGCCGATGCAGATCATGTTAAAGATTTAAAGAATTTACAGGAAGCAATTGGTTGCGGATTTACATTTTATACCATAGATCCTTCGGACCATATTGATGATAATATTCTCAAATTTGATAAAGATGAGTTAAGGAAAAAATATCAGCAATTACCGGAAAAAAATGCTATAGAAGACAGATATCTTAATAAGGAATACCAGATAGGAAATCAAAAATTAACTTTTACCCAGGGCAGTTTGGCAGAGATAGTCATTACTTATCTGGATGCAATAAAACATGTCGAAAAATGTTATGAATTTTTAAAAGAAAATCATAAAGGCAATTTTGAACTTGAAGTCTCAGTGGATGAAACGCCAAATCCAACTTCTCCACTGGCACATTTATGGATTGCCTCTGAACTTCAACGCAGAGGAGTAGATTTCCAAAATCTTGCACCTCACTTCATTGGAGATTGGGAAAAAGGAATTGATTATATAGGTAATATAGCTACTTTTAAAGAAGAGTTTAGATTGCATTGTCAAATAGCTTCTCAGATGGGAGGTTACAAATTGTCCCTCCATTCCGGGAGTGATAAATTTTCTGTTTACCCCATATTTGCTGAAAAAACAAATGGCTATTTTCATGTAAAGACAGCAGGTACCAGTTGGTTGGAAGCCGTAAAGGCAATAGTTGTTTGTGATCCTATGCTGTACCGCGAGATGCACGAATTTGCCTTACAATGTTTTGAGAAGGATAGTTTTTCTTACTTATTGTCTACTGATTTACAGAAAATTCCCAATATAAAAAAGATGGAAGATAAAAAGTTG
>LKUH01000062.1 GCA_001412425.1 Candidatus Cloacimonas sp. SDB | reverse complement strand
CAAAAAAGTGATTTCAGTTGCGGAAAAGAGATCGGATTTGTTTAAAACTTTAATTATTTTCTGAGGATCAACTATTTTCATCAAGTTTTGCAGTTCTTCCTGATTTTCTTTTCCGTCTGTTATGAAGAGAATCTTATGAGAATTTCTTATAATATCATAAGATTTTTTAATTCCCATCTCTTCAACTTGATCTGCAGCCTCTCTTATTCCGGCAGTATCAAAAATTCTTATGAGATAACCATTAAGCGATATAGCTTCTTCCAGATAATCTCGCGTTGTACCCGGCTCCGGTGTCACAATTGCTCTTTCGGAATCCAGAAAGGTGTTGAAAATACTTGATTTGCCCACATTGGGTGCGCCAACCAGGCAAATTTTAAGACCTTCTTTCAAGATCACACCTTCATCACCGGTTTTTGCCAATTCGGAAAGATCATTTCCAATTTCCTGAAAGTTTTGTAAAAGCTCATTTTGATCGGTTAGCTCATTATCCTGCTCCGGAAAATCTATCTCAAGCTCAAATTGTATTCTTAAAGCAGTGATTCTTTCCAGAAGGGCAGTAATTTTTTTATGCAGACTTCCCTGTAACTGTTCCATCGCTGCGCGGTGAGATTTTTTTGTCCTGGCCTGTAAAAGGTCACCTACCGCTTCTACCTGAGTGAGATCCAGTTTATTGTTGAAAAATGCCCGTTGAGTGAATTCTCCCGGTTCGGCTAAACGTAATTTTCTGAGCAGAAGCTCTAAAATTCTATTGGCAATAAAAGTGTTGCCATGACAGGAAATTTCCACTACATCTTCGCCGGTATAACTATGTGGATTTCTGAAAATCGAAGCACAGACTTCATCTATTATTTCAGCTTTATCAACAATCCTGCCATACACCACCTTGTGAGATGAAAGTTCCTTAAGCGGTCTCTTACCTTGAAATATATGGTCAACTGCGGAAATTGCCTGCGGTCCACTTACACGTATTACTGCAATTCCTGCCGTACCTGGCGGAGTAGATATGGCACAGATAGTGTCAGTCTTATAATCCATTCTAACCTGAAGCTAAGATCTTCTTAATGCTTTTATAAACCTGTTCAGATTTAAGTTTGATTTCTTTTTTCAATTCCTCGTTTTTGCCATGAGCAATAAATTTATCAGGAAGACCAAAAGTATAGACTTTCATGTCGCTATTTGAGTAAAATTCCTGAATTGCACTACCGAAGCCGCCTATAATACTGTTATCTTCCAAGGTAAAAATGGACTTCACATCTTTTTTAATTCTGTTTAGCAGCATTACATCCAGAGGCTTTATAAATCTGGCATTTATCAGATAAAAGGTTTCTTCCGCAAAATCTTTTTTTAGAAGTTCATGCACAATTTCCATATCATTGAAAGCTGCTCCTATTCCTATTAAGGCAACCTTTTTACCTGAAGAAGTGACATCAAATTTTCCCAACTCAACCGGGTTACTCTTTTTCATGGGATAAAGAGCTGTTCCCCGAGGATAGCGAATAGCTAGAGGCCCCTTTTTATAGGAAGCAGCAAGTTTCATCATTTCTGTTAATTCATCAGCATTAGCTGGAGCCATTATAATTAAATTTGGCACCAGCCTCAGATAGGATATATCAAAGGCTCCATGATGAGTAGCTCCGTCAGCACCGACTAAGCCTGCCCGGTCTAAACAGAATACCACCGGCAGTTTCTGCAGGGCAATGTCATGAATGACTTGATCATAAGCTCTCTGCAGGAAGGTGGAGTAAATTGCGATGAAAGGTTTTAAGCCCTCTACTGCCAGTCCACCGGCAAAGGTAACAGCGTGCTGTTCACATATGCCTACATCAAAAAAGCGGTTGGGA
>LKUH01000061.1 GCA_001412425.1 Candidatus Cloacimonas sp. SDB | reverse complement strand
TAATTGTTCATTGCTAAGGGTGTTGGGCAGGTTATTGTTCATTGATAATTGTTCATTGTTCATTGTTAAGGGTGTTGGGCAGGGCATTGATCATTGATAATTGTTCATTGATCATTGATAATTGTTCATTGTCTTAATTGAGTAATCAATGATAAAATTTCTATTATGAATAAGGATTTACTTAAAAAAAAGATAAAAACAATTTTCTGGGATTACAATTATAATACTGAAGAAATATATAATATTTTAAATAAAAATAAACAATCTTCAGGCTGGTTGAATAAACAAAAAATTCTAATAAGAATACTGGAAACTTTAGAATGGTATGATATTTTAGCTATTCTAGGCATTGATTATATAGAAGAGAATCTATCACCGGAAGTAATTAAAAGAATTAAAAATGATAACTTAAGAGAAAGATATGAATACCTTAGAAAGCTATTACAAGGAGAAACTCTACCCTCTTCAGGATGGTCTCCTCAGTTTTATAAAAAAATCAGATCTTCCCTTTTATCTAACCGGTGGTACAGCTCTAAGTAGACACTACTTTCATCACCGTTATTCAGATGATCTGGATTTATTTTTAAATAATAATAAAAATTTCTCCAGTTACACAGAAAATCTTATAAAAAAAATCTCCCAAAATTTCTCGGTTGATAACAATAGGTTTTTAAAATCGGAAAATCATATTAGATTATTCATCATAGAAGATAATGTGGAGTTGAAGGTTGATTTTATAAATGACACCGCAGAACATTTTGGTGAATTTGAACTAGATGAAATTATAGGTAAGGTTGATAATTTAAGAAATATCCTATCCAATAAAATCACTTGTTTATATCGCTTGGATATAAAAGATATTGTAGATATCTGGATAATATCCAAACATTTAAAATTCAAATGGGATGAAATTATCCGGGAGGCAAATATTAAACAAGCTGGTATAGATCCCTTAACTATTAATCAGATTCTCACTACCTATCCAGATAATCTTCTTTCCAAGATAAAATGGATAGAAATTGTAGATACTAAAAAATTTAATCAGGATGTGAGAAAAATTGCCGAAGATATTTTAATGAACCGGACAAATTTGCTATCCCAATAAGAATCAGTACTCCCCTAATTTTTTAATCATCCATACTTTTCATCAATTCATCTAGGTAATATTCTTATAAATGGATTGAGGGGATAGTATTTCTCATGGTTAATTGCTAATTTTTCATTGCTCATTGTTTATTGTTAATTGTTTATTGCTCATTGATCATTGATAATTGTTCATTGTTAATTGCTCATTGTT
>LKUH01000060.1 GCA_001412425.1 Candidatus Cloacimonas sp. SDB | reverse complement strand
TAATTACAAAACAAAAATAATTGCGCACAACGGGAACTGCACGAAAATATGAGCTTGCGAAGATTTTGTGCAGAGTTAAGCACAGAATTATTTTAACAAAAGACATTTCTTGAAAGTTTTAACGTCATTATCCAGAGTCAAAGTTACAAAATATAATCCACTAGACACATATTCATCTCTAAAATTATCTCCCAGCCATTTGACTGAATACTCACCTTTTACCTGGTTCTCATTTAACAAAATTTTGATTAATTGTCCTTTTAGATTATGAACTTCTAAAGACACATTTGAATTTTTTATCAAAGTATAATTAATAGTTGTCATCGGATTGAATGGATTGGGATAAATCGAAATTTGGGGACAAGCCACAATTTCATCACTTACTACACCAGAAACACCATCAGAGTTTAATTTCATTAAAAACATATCGAAATTTGCTTTTCCCGTCATAGCAAAACCATCGTCATTTGTCTGAATAAGATCAAAGACAATATCCTGTGTCTCAGTTTCATAAACTTGTGTCCATGTTACTTCTCCAGAATCATTTACCTTAGTTAAAAAAGGATCTCCCTGTATGATACCAGTATTACCGGCAATATAATAATCAAGATTATCTTTTATAATTGCTTTTCCTCTGTGTGGGATTAGGATATCCCAAAGAATTTCTCCAGAATCATCAATTTTCATAACATGTGTATCAGCAATGACTAAAAAACAATTGTCATGAGTTATCACAAATTTTATGATATGTGACGAATCAAAATTAACGTATAATAATTCATTTCCATAATAATCAGTTTTTTTAATATAACTTTCACCCCAATAATGATTTGGATGAAGATGGAATGATGTTGAACCGGTAATTACTATATCATTATTTGGCAGTATTTTTGTATCACAGCAGGTTCCTGAATCAAAATTAGGAAATTCATGCCAAAAATAATCAATCATTTCAAGGGAAGTATCTGTTAAAATCGTATAAGCCGCAACTGAATACCCACAAAGCGCAATATTACCGGTTTCGTTAATATCCATCGACATCGACATATTACAATCTATTTCATCATAAGACTCGAATAAAGTACTATCTCCAGATTCATTTAAAGTCATGGTAAATAGGTGATTCATATAAGTTCCAAAAACATAATAACTCCCATCAAAGTACTTTATAGAAGTAGCATTATCATATTCGTTACCACTATTTAAACAATAATCCCAAATAAACTCACCCAATGAATCAATTTTAGTTACGTAAACATCTCCAGAATATTGGTCACCATCTATTATACCAGCAATAACATATTCATTAGATTCATTTTGGACTATGGATCTCCCGCAGGTTCCTGAATAATGTTCAATCCATTCAATCTCAGGTGTGATTTGAGCTAAGACTGGGCTGATGAAAATAATAATTATAAGTTTAATAATCAATTTCATAAGATCTCCATAATTTTGTGCTTAACGGGAACTGCACGAAAGTTTGAGCTTGCGAAGACTTTGTGCAGAGTTAGGCAACGTAAAAACCTAAACATTCTTATTTACCATTTCACCCTTGATTGTATTGATATATGATTTAGCAAGTTTCTTCTCTTCTTCGAAGCTATTGTCAGTATTACTATTGATGAACTTTTCAAAATAACTAATTGCTAGTTCGTAATCACCTTTATCAAACCAGTTAATCAATCCAAGACAATAATTCATTTGAATTTTATCAGGCTCAACTTCAAGGAGCCATTCCATAAATTCCTCAGTTTGAATTACAACGTTGGGATCACAAACACCTTTAAACGCAGATTTATAAATTAGTTTAGCTCTTTTTAAATCACCTTTGTAAGCATATAGAAATGCTAAATTGTATTTCCAGGTAGCATCTTTAATCTCCTTACATTTTTTTAACTCAGTAATAGCTTTATCAACATCTCTATGTTTTAGAAACTCGAAAATTGAATAAAACAATCTACCGGAGTAGTCTTTTGGACAAGCAGACCTCAATTTTTGAAGATGATTGTACATAAGATCAATTTCACCCATGTCATGATTATTCTTCCAGTATGTATAGTGTTTTAAAGTTCTTATCCAGTATATATCTCCTAATCTTAATGGTAATCGATTCCTTATTTTTGATAATTGAGGTACATTACTATTTTGTATTTGTGGGTTATTTATTAGATAATCAAAGTGTTTTTCAGCTTGGTCGAGGTTTCGAGAAATTAACAAAGCTATTCCAATAATATATCTAGAAACAAGACTAATCCACTCTGAAGCGAATTCAAAGCTAAAGGCATCATTGTTACACTCAATTTGCAGTTTTCTTGGAAATAACTCACCAAACTCTTTATCTAAATGTTGCGTTATAATTTTTGGGGCTCTTTTAAAAGTAACAACGGCATCAAGATTTAGTAAATGAGTATCTTGATTATTGATTTTCCTCAGTCTTGTATGTCCGTAAATAATAAAATGACTTTTAGTTAAATACATATATTTTTTAGCAATATCAACACTATTTATTTTCTCTGAGATGCGTTTAGGTAATTTGATTATGGAATATTTGAAAATATCATTATTTGAATCGAGTAGGGTTTGTAAAGATTTGATGAAATCAGTTTTAATCTTTTTATCTTGTTTGGCTGTATCACCATAAATTGCAATGCATATACCAAAGTGATTTCTTGGTGTTTTGGGTAGTTTTATAGCAATCTTCCAAAGTAACATGATTAATATCAGAATTAGTAGAATAAAAATAACTTCAAGTAAAGATAACTCACTTATGTCAGTATTGGTGAATTTGTAGATTAATCCCATAAAAGTAAGAAACAATATAAGTACCAACGTGCTTTTCCTGTGCCATCTTTCAACAAACCAAGTTAATAATTTCTCATCAATTTTAACTAAACTCATAATTATTCCTTTTTATGTTGCCTAACTTACCAGCGCACTGCGGAAGCGTCCAG
>LKUH01000059.1 GCA_001412425.1 Candidatus Cloacimonas sp. SDB | reverse complement strand
GCTTAATAAACTACATTTTACTCTAAATATTATCATAATCTGCCTGCTTTATAAAATATTTTACCAATTTAGAGCCCATTTGTACCTAATCTAATATATTAACATTATTTATATATTTATTAATATTATTAATATTTTAATTGACATTATTAATATTAAAAAATATTTTTCTTACATATTTGGAGGTTAATATGAATAAAAGATTGAAACAATGTCCGGTCTGTAATTCTAATCTGGATATTATTGAGTATCATTGTCCCAGATGCGATATTAGTATAAAGGGAAGGTTCACGATTGGAGATCTGGCTGCTTTATCGGTAAGGCAGCAGGAATTTGTTAAAGTCTTCATTTGCAGCGGGGGAAATATTAAGGAAGTTGAAAAAGCGCTTGGTATTTCATATCCGACAGTAAAAAGCAGACTTAAGGAAATCTCTCGAGTTTTATGTAATAGAAATGAGGAATATGACGACAGAAATTCGCTGGATATATTGGCAAAACTGGAGAAGGGTGATTTATCTGTAGAAGATGCAGTAAAAGCAATCAAAGAAGGGGGAAATGATGTTTAAAGTTGAAAGAACGTTAAAATCATCAACTGGATCAGGTTTGAAGGTAAAATTTAAATCTAAAAATATCGGTATCAGGATTAAAGGGTGGGAAACAGAAGAATCTGAATTGAAACTTGAAATGGAATATTCTTCGGCATCCGGCAGGGAATACGATTTAGGCGACTATCTTATTTTGAACTATGATGATAAGTTGAATGAAATGCAGATAGAGTTTAAAGAACTTGCTGATATGAAAATTGTATTTGCCGATCTGAAGCTTTCAGTACCGGAAAAATCGGAGATCAATGCTGATACCGAAAACGGATCTCTCTCAATGCAAAATCTTAACGGAATTTTTGAACTTAAAACTGAAAATGGCTCTGTAACAGCTAGTGAAATAACAGGAGGTGTGACAATAAAAACAGAGAATGGATCTCTCCGGTTGAAAGAATGCTCCTGTGAATGTAATTTAAAAAATGAAAATGGAGCAATTAAAATCAAGGAATGTAATGGCGACCTGAAAATTGTTAATGAAAACGGACAGGTAAGAATTTTAGGGGCAGGTTATGATTCTGCAGAAATAATAAATGAAAACGGTGGAATATATTATGAATTTTGTTCTCTGGAGGAAGGAAAGTTCACTTTTAAAAATGAGAATGGAAAAATAGATTTGATAGTTCCAGACGATCTTAATTACGATCTTACTGCCAGGAATGAAATCGGAAATATCAATATAAGTGTCGCTGGAAATTACGATAAAAGCAGAGAAAATGACATGAATATTGTTCATCTTGTCCACAAATCTGGAAAAGTGAAAATTGATGCTTCAAATGAAAATGGCAGCATCAATATTTCTGGAGATAAGATAAGGAAAAGCAGAAATTTTGAGTTTTTTAATTTTTCAGACATCTTTAATGATGTTATGGATAATATTCCGGAAATCGATAAAGCTAAATTGAAAATAAAACTGGATAAAGCAAAAGATAAAATTGAAAAAATCAATTTCAAAGATGTCGAGTCAAAAATAAATACAACTTTAAAAAAAGTTGAAAATGCAATCGAAAAAGAGTTCGGCAGTGAAAAAAGTAATGAAATCTTAAAAAAAGTTAAAACCGGTTTTAAGGCCGCGCTGAAAGATTTTGAAAAATTTTCAACTAAAGATATGGGCAATGGAAGCAATGAAGTTGAAACCGCTGAAAAGAGTAAATTAAAGATATTACAGATGCTTCAGAATGGCAAGATCAATTCCGAAGAAGCAGAAAAATTGTTGAAGGCATTAGGTGATAAGAATGGAAGATAGAAAAAAAATCCTGGATCTGATAGCACAAGGCAAAATTACAGCAGCAGAAGGTGCTAAACTTTTAGAAGCGTTGATTCCTGAAACTAAAGCTGAAAGAAAAAGTAAACGACTTGTTGTACAAATATGGCAGGAAGATAGTGAAAAACCCAAATTGAATATTGCCTTACCATTAAATCTTGCTAAACTGGGCTTGAGTTTTATCCCGAAAAATTCTCAATTCAAAACCAGTTTAAATAACAGTGACTTTGACTTCTCGCAGATAAATTGGCAAGATATTCTGGATTTGGCTGCTTCAGGAGAGACGGGAGAATTGTTTTATCTGGAAGTTGAAGAGCAAAACAATAAACCTTTCATTATAAAGATTCTGGTTGAGTAGGACTGTCATTATGCAGGAAGATAAAACTAAGGATCTATTTTTTTCCTATGATAATACATCCTGCTTTTTCTGGATGATCCTGAACCAGATAATTCAACGGTATCTTTCTTAACATCCAGATAATCAGCAGGTCACCCCCTGCAGCTATCAGGAAAATAACTGCTAAAATAAAAATAAAAGTGTTACCTGTTATTAATGAAATTATTGCCGGAATGATTCCTAGAATGATGCCTGGCATTAATGCTGACAACCTGTACGCTGATAATAAGATCGGTTGGCTGCAATAAGCATATGGAGTTATTGATTTAAGTTTGAAGCCAATTTTTAAATTACTGAAGGGAACTTTTCCCAGGAAATGATAACTCATAACATGAATTAATTCGTGTAAAACAAAACCTCCGATCAGGATCGGAATAAATAAACTGAGACGAAGCTGAAAAAATTCTGCTAAAAAATATGTTTTACCCCAAATAAACAGGTAAGAAGCCATCATGATTATAGTAATGAAAATAATTATGGGAAGAGAATATAGGTTGGCCTGCAGCATATTGATAGTTATTGCCTGTTTCTTTTCCAACATCGAAAATTCTAAAATTTAACCTGTTTCAAGCTGCTCAATTTCCATTCCATATTACGTTTGCGAAAAAGAAGTTGAGCCCTTTCATCTGTTTTAACATTTTTAATTATTAGGGTTTTCATTTCAGGTGAAATAGTAGTATTTTCTAAAACAATAAATGACGAAGCATTCAGGTAATTTAAGATCTTTAAAATAAATTCTTTCCTGTGAGGATCATTCTTAAGAGCAGTAATTATCCGGTCTTTTGTCTCCAGGGTTACCTGTTCGCCAGTCATTGATTCCAGATCACAGCAATCTAAAAAACTATCCAGATCCATCTTCTCAGCAGCAGATAATAAGGAGTAAAATGTTTTTTCCGGACTGCTGAAGTCGGTTGTCCAGAAGATATTGATTCCTGCCAGGAAAAGAGGCAGGAGAACTTTTACACGATAAGTTAGTTTAAAATGTGAAGAATTCATAACCGCCATAAATATGCAGATCCGATTTTGCGCCTTTCACCGGACCTTTCAGACTTCCTCCAAATTGCAGTATCCATCCGAAACTATTATTGGCTCTCAGCTCATATTCAAACTTGGTTCGGTTTTTTTCATTTTGGGTCCATCTAACAGTTATGCCCCAGTTGTTACTGATATATTTGAATCCGATCACCGGTCTCAAAAACATGAGATCAACATTATAATCTTCTTCGAAGTCTTTGTAATTAATTTCAGTGCGGCGGGCACCGGCAAAAAAACCATAGGCAAATCTGGAATCATCAGCTATATTGGAAAATATGTTGTGTAAATATAATTCATAAAATCGATATTCATTAAAATATGTCTGGTAAGAACTGAAACTGTAAAAAGCTTCCCCGCCAATACCATAGCTCTGAGTCAGGTTAAAAATATCAAATTGAACATTAAAACCATAAACAGGACTATTGTAGTCATAATCGGGATATTCAGGTATATAAGCTCCTATGCTTCCTGATGAACGTAAGGCTGTGTTCTGTGCGGTAAGGGCTGCCAGTAAAATAAGCAGAATTACAATACTAATATTTTTTTTCATTATTTCTCCGATTGTGCTAACAGAAGATCACTATAAGAACACTCTATCAGATCTTTCGAGCTTATTCCTAAAAGTGTAAGATATTTATTGCATTGCTCCAGCAAAGTAGTTTCATCAATTTTTCCATCATGGTCAATTGCTTCTATCTCAACAAAATCACCTAGATTTTCTACCCTGTCCAGATGAAACTTTATGTTATCGATAAAATATATTTCTCTTGTTTTTTTCACTATTATCAGTTTACCTAAAGCAGTGTTCAGGATTTCTTTAAGTGGAGTATTTTTGCGGGGATGATAATAGATGACATCAGATTTTTTGGGAGTAGTCTTATTTTCTCGCTGGTAAGATACAAGACTGTATTCTATATTACCTTCTCTGAATTTAAGTCTGCCATTTCTGCAATTGAAATAAGTATCTGTCTGTTTATCGGTTCCCAGAAATCGAGCGCCATTCTGGAGCAAAATTTCTCTGATTTCAGTTTTTTTGGAACATCTTGCTTTTATTTCAATGTTCAGATTTTTCATCCAGCTACCTCATATGTGAAAAAAAAACCGGAAAGAATTAAGACAAGTCTTTTCTAACAAAAAAAGCACTTCTTATGAAAGAAATGCTTTAATTATTCAGCTATATTATTTCAATTTATAAGATAATCCCAGAGATAACGTTTGTTTATATTGGATATCATTGATACTTTTACCAGCCATATCATAATCGGTTTCATTATAAATTAAATTGAAACTGAATATCAGATTGATAAGTTTGGTTATTGATGCTGTGAGGGTATTTTCCCAATTAACTCGGGGAGCCTTCCAGTCATCTTCCCAAGCAGTTCCTTCCAAGTCTTCAGATTCGGAATAAAACAGTGCCTTGTAAACATTTAGTTTGCTGTGATAGGTGATTACTTCTTGAGCCAGAGGAGTTTTATAATCTACTACCAGCTCTATACCACCATCGTTGGTGTTTTCTATATCTTCGTGGGAATTAAGATACTGTTTGAAGGAAGCACCTAAACGGCTGGAAAATTCTTTAGCATCTTCTTTAATAAAAAATTTTGAAATACCTACGCTCTCTGTTAAAATATTTGGATTAAAACTCTTTGTCTCTTCTGGATAACTTTCGTCCAGAAACTGACTTTCTAATCTGAGACTGAAATATGGATCCACAAATGATCCAAGTGTAAGTAACATAATAGATTCCAGATCAATATTGTCAGTAGTCTTATCCGGCTTGCCCCATTTTTTGTCTCCCGATTCTTCCGCAATATACTGGTTGTGCGTCTGACCGAAAGCAAGTTTAATCATGTTTTTGTTAAGAAGCTTCTGACTCATTTGTTTCTCTGCCAGTAGATCGAAATTGGAAACCCAGGAAATTGAACCTTTTTCATCGCCCGACCAGTTTTCGCTATAATAATTCTGGTTCATGGATATAGAAATACTAGATTCAATCTTCCAGGTATCAGAAATCAAACTTCCGAAAATTAAAATTATTACAAACAAAAACACATAACCTTTGCTCATTTCTCCTCCTTCTGTTGCAAAATGTGTTAATTACTTTTTTTGAATTTTAAATCTTAACGAAATCAGTCAATTAAAAATACAGTAAATATTGGTCTAATGGACAAAAGTTTGTTGCTTTTTTCCAAGTAATTCATTAATAATTTTCTTTTTTCTGTGTTTTTTGATCCCAGGATGAACTCGTAATTTAGTTTTCAAGTGAGAAAACGTTCCTTCAATAGAATTTGTGGTATTTGGAATATCCAGATCTGGATATTCCAAATAC
>LKUH01000058.1 GCA_001412425.1 Candidatus Cloacimonas sp. SDB | reverse complement strand
CTGCTGCCAGCAGCAGGCTACTCAGTGTGACAGCCTTATAAATAGTGATGTTATTTAAAAAAAAATTATTTCAATGATTGTCATCCTGAGTAGGCTTCGGCAGTGCCGAAGACGTATCGAAGGATAAGGTAATATCACATTAAAGTCTTTTATAGTGTGATAAAGTTCTCATTGCAACTGGGAAAAAATGGAAGAAAAAAAATAAATTCGGAGGAAAAATGACATTTGAAAAATTTGTCGATTTACAAAATCAGAAGATAGAAACCAGCTATCAGGATTCTCTGGAAACCATCAAAACGATTTGGGAAAAACTGAAGAATGATGAATCGAAACAGGGAAAATATCTCTTCCAAATTGCCGATAAAATTCTCTATTTTGCTGAATTGGAAAATGAGCTCACTGATGATTATCACAAAATGAATTCCCTGGAAGATCTGCAGAAAACAAATCAGGAATTCTTTGCTGAGATCGTTCCCGAAAACTATGAAGAAAGTTATGCCAATCCGGATTATGCAGTGCAGGTTTTCGGACTAGAATACGGAGCGCTTTTTTCTGCCTATTACATTGCCTATCGCAATTACCTCAGTTTTGCCTTTCAGCATCAGCGCTTTCAAATGGAGAAATGGAACAGGCTGTTCATTGACATTTTTGAGATTTTAAAAACCAGACAGCCTGATCTGGAAAAATTCAAAAAAACTGCCATGCGGATTCAAGCCAGTCCAACTCCTGAAGATTATCTTCTTTTCTTTCAGAAGAGTTATAATAAAGCAACGCTTCGCGGAAAAAATATCATCTTGAAGGCAGATTTGTCCGACATCCGTTATTTGTATCAATACGGAGCATTCATTTCGGATAATGAGATTAAGACAGCAGAATTTCTGATGAATTTCTCTCAGGAAAAGATTGATATCCTGGCTGAAGCGATCACACAGGCATTTTTCCGCGGCTATGAAATTTCCAGAAAAGACATTTCCACCAAAAATGGGATTGCAATCTATTATAATATAGGTCAGGAACGCATCGTGCGCGCTTTGTACAGGAAACTTTCTGAAAGGGGACTGACTGCGAATCTTGCCAATTTCTCCACGATAAATTCCAATAAACAGTACCGCTATGATCATCGCTTTGACAGTGCGCTTTTCCTGAATGAAAAGTATGTGGAACTTTTAAAAGAAAACCTGGAAACCGCTGCGGCAGAATGCGGCGTATTCCTGAAGCAATTTGCCGGTTCGATCTACTTCGATGCTTTTGGAGAGAAACCGTTTGCTCCCCAGACTAAAGCTGCTTGTTTGAAGCTGAGCAAAGAACAGCAGCAGCTTTCCCAGAAACAACGTATGAATTTCGGTCAGATTTTTGAAAAATACGTTCCCCGCTCTCAAACAAGTTTTTCTATTGTAGGTTTCCCTACACCGGAAATCGGTGCTCAATTCGCAGAGATATTCGAGGAAACCATCAGCATCAATATGATGGATACGATCCATCATGAAGAGCTCCAGCAGCATATCGTGGATGCACTGGATAAAGCGGAATTTGTGCATGTGAAAGGCAAGAACGGCAACCTCACCGACATCAGGGTGAAGATGCATAAACTTGCCGATCCGAAGAAACAGACTAATTTCGTGAACTGCGGTGCTGATGTGAATGTTCCGGTGGGTGAAGTTTTCACCTCCCCTGTTTTAAAAGATACCAACGGCACTCTGCATTTGAAAGAAACCTTCCTGAAGGGGTTAAAATTCAGCGATCTGAATTTGATATTCAAAGATGGTTATGTGGCTGAGTATTCCTGTTCAAATTTCGATAACGAGGAAGATAATAAAAAATATATCGAGGAAAACCTGCTTTTTCCACACAAAACGCTGCCTATCGGCGAATTTGCCATCGGCACCAATACCAGAGCCTACGTGATGGCACAGAAATTTGATATTCTACCCCTCCTGCCTGTGCTTATTGTAGAAAAAATGGGACCTCATTTTGCTATCGGTGATACCTGCTTCAGCTGGGAAGAAGACTTTGCCGTGTACAATCCCATCGATAACAAAGAGATCGTTGCCCGTGAGAACGAACGCAGTGCTCTCCGCAAGGAAGACATCAACAAAGCCTACACCAACTGCCACACCGACATTACGCTGCCCTACGAAGACCTGGATTTCATCATCGCCATCTCGGAAAACGGCGAAGAATTTGACGTCATTCGTAACGGACGTTTTGTGGTGCCCGGAACGGAAGAGTTGAATATTCCGCTGGATGAAGCTTAGATGCAATAATGCCGACAAAAAAATAAATTATGCTTCGACACATCCCGATAAATCGAGACACTTAGCATCACAGGTAATCTCCAGCAATAAATTAAATTTGTCATCCTGAGTAATCTCTTGTAAAAAATTTAGTTTGTCATTCTTAGTAATCTTCGGCAAAAAATTAATTATTGTCATCCTGAGTAGG